>WFRT01000093.1 GCA_015486445.1 Pseudomonadota bacterium
TCGGTCATCCCTACCCGGAGACGGTTGCCGCGCTGGGCAAGGTTGCCTCCCTGGCCGAGGCGGCCGGGGTCGAACTGGTTCCGGTCCGGGAACTGGTGAACGAAAGGGGCGGCCGGGAGCTGGCGGTTGCCGGCGGCATGGAAAAAAAGTGTCCTGAACCGGGAACGAGCGTTAAAACCCGGTAGGGGGACGGCAAAAAGGTGAAACTGCCCGCCCGCATTCTCCAGGTTGCAGGCGGCAGGGGTTGCGGCTTCAGAGGTGAGGAGTTTTTGCGAAGATGATCCAGGGTATGATATTCTCTTTTCTGGGTGGCCTGGGACTTTTTCTTTACGGCATGAAGGTGATGTCGGAAGGCCTGCAGAAGGTAGCCGGCAACCGCCTGCGCCAGATTCTGGAAAAACTTACCACCAACCGGGTGGCGGCCTTCCTGGTCGGTATTACGGTAACCTCGATTGTCCAGTCCTCCAGCGCCACTACCGTGATGGTGGTGGGTTTCGTCAATGCCGGCCTGATGAACCTGATGCAGGCCATCGGGGTTATTCTCGGGGCCAATATCGGGACCACGATCACGGCCCAGATGATCGCTTTCAAGATCCATCACTACGCCCTGCCGGCGATCGGCATCGGGGTTGCCCTGAAGCTCTTCAGCCCCACCCGGCGCTGGCAGTATATCGGTGAAATCCTGGTCGGTTTCGGGATGCTTTTTTACGGCCTGTCGGTTCTGAAAGACGGGCTTTCCTGTCTCAAAACCCAGCCCTTTTTCCAGGAAGCTTTCGTTACCTTCAGCCACAACCATATCATGGCGGTCCTGGCCGGGGCTTTTCTGACCATTATTCTTCAGTCCTCCAGCGCTACCGTCGGCATTACCATGGCCCTGGCCGCCAGCGGGGCCCTGACCTTCGCCGGTGGAGTCGGCCTGGTGCTCGGGGAAAACATCGGCACCACGATTACCGCCCTGCTGGCCAGTATCGGCACCAATGTTCCCGCCAAGCGCTCCGCCCGGGCCCACATGATGGTCAACGTAATCGGGGTCGCCTATGTCCTGGTGCTTTTCCCGCTGTTTATCAAGATGGTCAACTATTTCACCCCCGGCAACCCCGACATGGTGATTACCACGGCCCAGCAGGCGGCCCAGTTCGGGATGAATATCGGTGACAAGCCCTTTATCGCCCGCCATCTTGCCAACGCCCACACTTTTTTCAATGTTTTCAACTGCCTGCTGTTCCTGCCCCTGGTCGGGGTGCTGGCCAAAATCTGTACCTGGATGGTGCCTTCCGGGGATGAAGAGGAGAGCAGCTACCATTTGTGCTACCTCGACAACCGGGTGCTCGATACCCCGACCCTGGCCTTGGCCCAAGCCCACCAGGAAACCGGCCGGATGGGTGAACTCTGCCTGCGCATGTTTGACCAGGCTACCGAGTGTCTGGACGAGTTTTCTCAGAAACTGCTGGAAAAGGTCTACCGCAAGGAAAACACGATCGATATGCTCCAGAAGGAGATCACCGATTTTCTGGTTAATGTCAGTCAACTGGCCACGACCCCGGAGATTTCACGCGAGGTCAGTTCGACGATGTACATCGTCAACAATCTTGAACGTATTGGCGACCATTGCGAAAACCTGGTGCGCCTGGCGGAACGCAAGCACGAGCAGAAAATCGAGTTCAGCGAGGAGGCCCAGGGAGAGATTCAAAAGATCAAAAAGCGGGTGCGCGATTTTATCGAACTGATGGCCCACGGGCTGGAGAGCGGCGGTGATGACAAGTTCCTGGCCCGGGCTTCGAGCCTGGAAGAGAGCATCAACACGATGGAAGACCGCTACCGCAACCGGCACATCGAGCGGCTCAGTGAAAAGTGCTGTTCGGTGGTGCCCGGCCTGGTCTTTATCGACATCCTTACCAACTTTGAAAAGATCGGCGACCACTGTTTCAATATCAGTGAAGTGATTGCCGGCAAGAAATAGACTTCCTGGCGGAGAAAGGTGACGGCCATGTACAAGCATGTTAAGCGCGGGCTCTGGAACCATCTCATGAAAAACGGCATCGAAATGGGGCTGGCCAGCATCATTTATGAAGTCGGGGTGGCCTCCAAGTATGTCAACCACGCCATGCGGACCGGTGACCTCGGCTTGGCCGGGACCAGCAACCTTTACGGCGAAGACCAGCTCGCCCTGGATGTCCTGGCCGACGAGATTATCAAGGATCGGCTGGACCATACCGGCCGCGTGCGGCGGATTATTTCTGAAGAACAGAGTGAAATAATAATTTTCGACCGGGCCCGGCGTTCCGGCGGCTACGCCGTCTGCTACGATCCTCTGGACGGTTCCTCGCTGGTCGATGTCAACCTTTCGGTCGGCACCATCGTTGCCATTTACGCCGGCCAGGACCCGCTCCAGGACGGCTGCCGCCAGGTCGGAGCCATGTACGTGCTCTACGGCCCCCGCACGACCCTGGTTTATTGTGCTGCCGGGACCGGGGTGCATGAGTTCACCCTGAACAGCCTCGGGGAGTTTGTGCTTACCCGGGAGAATATCAGGATCAGGCCGAGCGGCAAGATTTTCAGTCCCGGCGGTCTGCGTTCCGACTACCTGCCGGAACATGAAAACCTGGTTCGGCACCTGGAAAAGAGCGGCTACAAGCTGCGCTACAGCGGCGGCTTCGTTCCCGATATCAACCAGATCCTGCTAAAGGGCGGCGGCCTTTTCATGTATCCCGCGACCACCAGGGCCCCTTCCGGCAAGCTCCGGCTGCCTTTCGAACTCAACCCGATGGCCTACCTGGTGACCGCGGCCGGCGGGGCCGCGACTAACGGCCGCCAGGCCATTCTCGATCTTGAGTGCCATGACCTCGACCAGCGCAGCCCGATCTACATCGGCAGCCGGGAAGAGGTTGAACTGGCCGAAAAGATTCTTAACCAGCAGTAATCCGGCAAAAGCTTCGGCCCCGCCGTTCTTTTTGCCGACAGGAGTTGTTGCCTGATGAGTGCCAGTAAAATCAAGACCGGTCTGACCTTTGACGATGTTCTGATCCAGCCCCGATATTCGGAAGTCCTGCCCCACCAGGTTGACCTTTCAACCTGGCTGACCCGGGATATACGCCTGAAGATGCCCCTGGTCAGTGCCGCCATGGATACGGTGACCGAATCCAAGACCGCGATTTGCATGGCCCGCGAGGGCGGCATTGGGATCATCCACAAGAATATGTCGATCGAGGCCCAGGCCCTGGAGGTCGACAAGGTCAAGAAATCGGAAAGCGGGATGATCGTCGACCCGATCACGATGGAGCCGGACCGCCGGGTCCACGAGGTCTTGGAGGTGATGGAGAAATACCGGATCTCCGGGGTGCCGATCGTCGACCACGGCCAGTTGGTCGGAATCGTCACCAACCGTGACCTGCGTTTCGAAACCCGCATGGACCGGTCCTTAAGGGATATCATGACCAAGGAAAACCTGGTCACGGTTTCCAAGGGCATCTCGATGGACGAGGCCAAGATTCTGCTCCACAAACACCGGATTGAAAAGCTCCTGGTGGTTGACGAACAGAACCGCCTCCAGGGCCTGATTACGATCAAGGACATCGAAAAGACCCGGATGTATCCCGACTCCTGCAAGGATGAAATGGGACGTTTGCGGGTCGGGGCCGCGGTCGGCGTGGCCGGTGACCGCGAGGCCCGGATCGAGGCCTTGCTCAAGGCCGGGGCCGACGTCATCGTCATCGATACGGCCCACGGCCACAGCCGCGGGGTGCTCGAGGCCGTGGCCGATACCCGGAAAAATTTTAACTGCCAGCTGATTGTCGGCAATATCGCGACGGTCGCCGGTGCCCGGGCCCTGGTCAAGGCCGGGGCCGACGCCATCAAGGTCGGCATCGGTCCCGGTTCGATCTGCACGACCCGGATCGTTGCCGGAATCGGCGTGCCCCAGGTCAGCGCCCTGCTGGCCTGCAAGCAGGTGGCCGACGAGACCGGGGTGCCGATGATTGCCGACGGCGGCATCAAGTTTTCCGGCGATGTCGTCAAGGCCCTGGCTTCCGGGGCCCACTCGGTGATGATCGGCTCCCTCTTTGCCGGCACCGAGGAGAGTCCCGGCGAGACCATCCTCTACCAGGGCCGCAGCTACAAGCTCTACCGCGGCATGGGATCGCTCGGGGCCATGCAGTCGGGCAGCAAGGACCGCTACTTCCAGGAGGGAGTGGAGCAGAAAAAACTGGTTCCCGAAGGCATCGAGGGGCGGGTTCCCTACAAGGGCCATCTCTCCTCCAGCATCTATCAGCTCCTGGGCGGCCTGCGCTCCGGGATGGGATATGCCGGCTGCGCCTCCATCGAGTGTCTGCGCAGTGAGGTTGAAATGTTGAGAATTACCCCGGCGGGCCTGCGTGAGAGCCATGTCCACGATGTCATTATCACCAAGGAAGCCCCCAACTACCGTCTGGATTGATCGGAGAACCCATGACCCCTTCTGACCTTCACGAGGAGAAGATCCTGATCCTCGATTTCGGCTCACAATACACCCAGCTGATCGCCCGCCGCATCCGGGAGCAGAAAGTCTACTGCGAGATTCACCCCTACAATATTTCTCTTTCCCGAATTCGGGAATTCAAGCCCCGCGGCGTAATCCTTTCGGGCGGGCCCTCGAGTACCTATGGCAGCGAGGCTCCCCATGTCGATGCCGGGGTTTTCGCCCTCGGGGTGCCGGTTTTGGGCATCTGTTACGGTATGCAGGAGATCGCCTTCCAGCTGGGCGGCGAGGTCGCGCACTCGCTCCAGCGCGAATTCGGCAAGGCCCTGCTGAAAGCCCTGCGGGACGATCCTCTGTGGCGGGGCCTCGAATTTCCCGAGCAGGTCTGGATGAGCCATGGCGACAAGGTCGAAGCCCTGCCCGAGGGCTTTGTCGCCATCGGGGGTACCGAAAATGCCCCGGTGGCCGCCTTTGCCAA
>WFRT01000094.1 GCA_015486445.1 Pseudomonadota bacterium
CGGGCCGATGCCGAGGCCGTGGCCAGAAACACGGCAGGCCTTAACCGGGCCCTCGAAAAATCGGCCCGGGAGATTGCCGAAAAGTACCTGGACCCGCCCCGGACCACCGATTTCGCCATCATGTTCCTGCCGACCGAGGGACTCTATGCCGAAATCCTGCGCCAGCCCGGGATGGTCGACAAACTCCAGCGCCGCTTCCGGGTGGTGGTCGCCGGTCCGACCACGCTGGCCGCCCTGCTGAACAGCCTGCGAATGGGCTTTCGGACCCTGGCGATCGAAAAAAGGTCGAGCGAGGTCTGGCAGGTCCTGGCCGCGGTCAAGACCGAGTTCGGCAAGTTCGAGGAGGTCCTGCTGAAGGTCAAGAAACAGCTCGAGACCGCGGCCGGCACGATTGAGAAAACCGGGGTCCGGACCCGGGCCATGGAAAGAAAGCTCAAGGCGGTGGAAGAGATGCCGGAAAGCGAAGCGGCCCGCCTCCTCGAGTTGGATGACGGGCCGCTGGAAAACGGCGGGGAATAGCTTCCCGGCCGGCCGCTGCCGGGTTGACAGGCTAGAACGGGTTGCTGGGGGCGGCCGGCTGCAGGCTGACCGCGTTGATCCCGGCAAAGAAGCTGCCGCCGGGGGCCTTCTGGTTGGTATAGAGGGCAAAGGCCGCCACTCCCAGGGACGGCGGCGCGACCGCAATCTCAACCTTGCCGGTCAGATCATTGATGCCGAAATTGGCGAACGGGTAGACCTCGCTGTTATGGGCCGGCAGGGAAAAGCCGCGCACCGCCAGTTCTGCCCCGGAAGTTCCGTAGCAGGTCAGGGTCAGCGAAACCATCTTATCGTTCGGGTTGCAGACCATCAGGATCGTATCCCAGTCGCTTTTCTGGGCGATATGGGGGATCACCAGGTGGCTGGAAAGCTTGTCGACAAAAGGAATGTCGGCCATGTAGGTCTGGCCGAAAAAGGCCAGGCCGGTCAGCTTTTCATGGGAGTTGACCCGCATCCAGCCGATCGTCTCCTGGCCGGTGAAAATCGCGGCCGCGGCCTGCCCGTTGGCCGGCAGGGGATCGGGATAAACGGTCTTGGCAATGTGACCGTTACCTTCGTAGACGGTAACCGCAAAGGGCGCAGCCCGCTCATGGCTGCTGTTGGAGATACCGTAACCGGTCCAGGTCAGGTGATCGGCGGTACAGTGAAAATAGGGCAGATAGTAGTTGTAGTCGCCCTCGGTATAGTTACCGCCGCCACCGCCGGGATTGGGTGTATCGCCGGACTGATTCTTCAACTGTTCAACCTCGGCGGCCGACAGGATGCGATTGTAGATGCGCAGATCGTCGATCTCTCCGGCGAAAAAATCCCCGCAACCCCGCTCGCCGTTGTGCCAGTCAAGAACACAGGGAGCAACACAGGGGGTCCGGTCGTAATAGCGGGCCCCGACATAAAGCGGCTGGTCGTGGGAATAGTCCCGGGGAAAAGGAACTATTTCGGTTGGCTGGCCCAAAACGTCGCTGTAGTCTGTGCTCGGAATCGTCTGTTTGACCCCGTCGACATAGATCCAGACCCGGCCCATGTTTTCCCCGGCCACGTGGGAAGATACATCATACACGGTCGAAATTTCGACCACGATATGGGTCCATTTACCCACCGCCGGGGCCGGGATTGTGTCAATCGAAGCGGCATGAACCTCAGGCCTATCGTCATCCCACTCCTTGTGGTTGTTGCGCAGGTAGAACTGGAGTTTGCCGTTGCGCAGCCCGAACCAGAAGCCGACCGTGGCGTAGTTATTGGCCGTGCTTCCCATGCCCGAGGTGAAGCAACTGCCCTCCTCGCCGTTGGTGCTGGCGAAAATCGTCTCCATGATATCGTTGTCGGTGCCGGAGGCGCAGGTAGACTGCGACCCGGCCGTGGAGGCCGGGTTGATCCAGAGGGAAATCGTCATCTCCTTCTGCTGCGGCAGGTCGAGTTCATCGGAGTTGGGAATCTCGATCCAGGTGCCGTTGCTGAAAGAATAGGCGCCGCCGGGATTGCCAAAGCGATCGTTTACGGCAATGGCGTCGTGGACGACGCCATCATGGCCGTGGCCGCTGCCGTCCGCGGCCCCGCCGCTGAAAGTATACGAGGCGATCAGCCCATCATCGATTCCCGCCCGGGAATTCTGCGCTCCGCCCAGCAGTAAAAACAAACCTGCAACTATCGCCACGACCGCCTGCCATCTTCTTCTCATTGCACCCTCCGTATTCCCGGGAAACTCCGGTCCCCAGGAAAACATTTTCGTAACTATTCAGCTAAATTTTATCTCC
>WFRT01000095.1 GCA_015486445.1 Pseudomonadota bacterium
ATGGTGCTGTCGCGGGCGCTGATCTGGAAAAATCTGTCAAGCACGGGAAGGTTTCCTGGGCGGTTGAGGACCGGGGTGGAAAGGCGCTGGCGGCCGGCGGCCGCCTGTAAGTCGCACGCCTGTTGAAACTGCCGCATAAGTAGCAAATGGCTGGTGCCAGTACAAGTATTTTTATAGATTTTTTTTCCGCCAGTTGTTATACCTTGCGCTGCTTGGCGGGGTTGGGTAAATAATTGTTGACGGCCGGTTTTGCTTTCCGCTGCAAAACCTGGTCAAGGATGGTTTATGTTACGGCGCGGCGGTCTCTTTTTCCTGTTTTTCTGGCTGCTGGCGGCGGTTGTTCCGGCAGGGCCCGGTTCGGCCCGGGCCGGCCAGGCCCTGTACCAGCGCCTGGCCGGGGAGCCCGGGGTCGATCGGCAGCTGGTGGCCCGACTGCAGCGGCTTGAAAGATTCGAGGTCGACACTGAAATTATCGCCAAGAATCTCAAGCAGTCGGAATACAAGGCCGCCTATGAACATTTCCTGACTCCGCCCGCGGTCAGGAAGGCGTCTGACTTTCTGCAGACAAACCGGGACTGGCTTGATGACATCGGTTCCCGCTACGGGGTCGAGCCCGAGGTGATCGTTGCCATTTTCCTGGTGGAATCGGATCTCGGCCGTTATCCCGGGCGTTACCACCTGCTCACGGTTTTTACCTCGCTGGCCTTGTGTGACCGCAAGGCGGCGGTCGACAAGGTTTACAAAAAGTTGAAAAAGGGCCACCCGAAGCTGAATTACGACTGGCTCGAGCACCGGGCCCGAAAGAAAGCGGCCTGGGGCTACCGCCAGCTGGTCGCCCTGCTCAAACTGAGCGATCGGCTGGAGATCGAAACCGTCAAGGGCTCATGGGCCGGGGCTTTCGGCATCTGTCAGTTCATTCCGACCAGCTGCCTGACCTACGCGGTCGACGGCGATGGCGACGGCCTGATCGATCTTTACAATTTCCGGGACGCCTCCGCCAGCGTCGCCAACTACTTGAAAAGCAACGGCTGGCGGCCGGGACTCAAGCGCCGGGCCCGGGAGAAGGTGGTTTGGAGCTACAACCACAGCCGGCCCTACTGCGAGACCATTGTCGCCCTGGTTGAACGTTTGGAAAAGGATTCCGCAGCCCGGCCCGGGGCCGGGTCCAGTGGACAGAAGAGCCGCGCCGGGTCCGGAAAAAACGCCGGGAAGGTGCGCCCGTGAGCGGGGTCGGCGGCCGGCTGGTAAGCTTCGAGGGCATCGAGGGTTGCGGCAAGTCGACCCAGATCGGGATGCTGGCCGAATACCTCATAAGCCAGGGGCTGACGGTTACGGTGACCCGGGAGCCCGGGGCCACCCGGCTCGGCCTGGAATTGAGGAAACTGCTGCTCGACCCGGTCCATGATCCGGACGCCCTGACCGAGTTGCTGCTGTACCTGGCCGACCGCCGCGAGCATGTTCGCCGGATTATCGGTCCGGCCCTGCAGCGGGGAGAAATTGTCCTGGTCGATCGTTACATTGATTCGACCTGGGCCTACCAGGGGTATGCCGGCCGCGATCCCGAACTGGGCACCGGCCTGGTCGAGGAACTCAACCGGCGGGTGGTCGGGGAGTGCCGGCCGCAGTTGACCTTTGTGCTTGACTGCCCGGCCCGGCTCGGCCTGGAGCGGGCCCGGAGGCGTAACCGCGAGACCGGGGAGGCCGGAATCGCCGATCGCTTTGAACAGCGCCGGATGGCATTTCACGAACGGGTCCGTCAAGCTTTTCTCGAATTGGCCCGGCGTGAACCGGGACGTTTCCGGGTGGTGGACGCCGAGCGCCCGGCAACCGAGATTTTTCACGATATCCGGCGGGAGTTCCTGGCCGATTATGCCGTTAGCTGAATTGTTGGGACAGGACCTGGCCCGTCGTCGCCTGCTGCATCTGGCACACAGCGGACAGGTTCCGGCGGCCATGCTTTTTGCCGGTCCTCCCGGGGTCGGCAAAGCCTTGGCGGCCCGGGCTTTTGTCCAGGTGCTGAACTGTCGGCACAAAGAGGAGAATGATGCCTGCGGCCGTTGTGCCACCTGCATCCAGGTGGCCCGCGGCCGTTATCCCGACCTTTTCCGGGTGGCTCCCGACGGCAGCCAGATCAAGCTCAAGCAGGTTCGCGCCATCCAGGAGTTTATCGGCTTCGCCCCGATGGTGGGGGACTGGCGGATGGTGATTATCGAGGAGGCTCACCGGCTCAACCGGGAGGCTGCCAACGCCCTGTTGAAAACCCTGGAGGAGCCTCCGCCCGGGGGGTTGTTTATCCTCCTGAGCCATCGCCATAACCTGCTGCCGGAAACCGTGCTCTCGCGCTGTTTGCTGCTGCCGTTCGTTTTTCTCAAGAGCGCTGAGGTCGTACGTATCCTTGAACGGCAGGAACGGCAGGCTGAGCCCGGTGCCGGCGGCCGGGATGACGAAGTCTTAGAGACCGCCGCGGCCTGGTCCGGCGGCAGCCTCGAACGGGCCCGGTTTTTTCTCGATCCCGACAACCTGCAATGGGGCCGGGATTTCATCTCGGCCTTTGTCGGTTTGCCGCGGTCGGGCCCCGTGGCCGCTCTCGAGCTGGCGGCTGAGGCAGCCGCTTTCGACCAGCGGGAGATACTTTTCTACCTCTTGAAACTTTTTCTGCATGAAGCCCTGCTGGCCTCCCGGAACAGCGGCGGCCGGGAAAAAGGTTTTCGCGGGGTCTGGAGGGAGGAGATTGCTTTTTTTGCCGGCTTCGGCCCGGCCCGGCTGCTGTCGTGGCAGGCCCGGCTGCAGGCAATCGAGGACGAGCTCAATTTCAATATCAACCTGCAACTGGCTTTCGAGGCATTTTTCCTCGAGGTTGCCGCCGGCGGCAGGGATTGAACCACCGCCGGGCGGCGGTGGTTGATAACCGAGGACTGTCTGATGGTAAAACGTTACGCCGGGATCGCTTTTCGTTGTTCCCGGAGAATCTACTGTTTCGAGATTGGGGCCCTGCATCTGAAAGTCGGGGACGACGTGGTCGTGGAAACCGACCGCGGGGTCAACATGGGAACCCTGGTAATTCCCCCCGAGCAGACCAGCCTGCCGCCCGGCATGGCCCCCGACAGCGTCAAGAAGGTTCTGCGCAAGGCCCGGGACGAGGATTTCGTCAAGCGGCAGGAGAATGCCGAGCTGGAGAAAGAGGCGCTGCGCATCTGCCGGGAAAAGATCTCCCGCTACAAGCTCAGCATGAAACTGGTCCAGGCCGAATACATGCACGACGGCAACCGGGTGATTTTCTATTTCACGGCTGAGAACCGGGTTGATTTCCGGGAGTTGGTCAAGGACCTGGCGCACACCCTGCACGTCCGGGTGGAGATGCGCCAGATCGGCATTCGTGACGCCGCCGGAATGATTGGCGGGGTCGGCATCTGCGGCCGCGAACTCTGCTGCTCCACCTTCCTGACCTCGTTCGAACCGGTTACCGTGAAAATGGCCAAGGAGCAGAACCTGGCCCTCAACCCGATGAAAATTTCGGGCATCTGCGGTCGTCTGATGTGCTGCCTGGGTTACGAGTACGAGAATTATCGCAACTCCGAGGGCGGCCGGCGCCGGCCGCGGCGCAAGAATCGGGGAAGTTCCGAAGGCGGGAGCGAGAACCGTCCCGGCCGGGCCCCGACCAAAACCTCCGCCAGGGAGACCCCGGATCCGGCCGGGAAGGCGGTGGAAGAGAAAAAAGGCGCTGAAAATCCGGCCGGGGAAAACGCCCGGAAACCGGGATCCGGCTCCCGGCGCGGAGCCTCCTCATCATCATCATCATCCGGCCGCCGGTCGCGCGGCGGCCGGGGTGGCAAACAACGCGAGAAAAAGAAGAAAGAGTCAACGTCATGACGATTGCGGAAAACAAGGTTTACTACGTTACGACCCCGATCTATTATGTAAATGACGTGCCCCATATCGGTCACGCCTATACCACCGTGGCCGCCGATGTCGTGGCCCGCTACCAGCGTCTCAAGGGGCGCGAGGTCTTTTTCCTGACCGGGACCGACGAACACGGCCAGAAAATTGAAAAGACGGCGGCCGCCCGGGGGATGAGCGCCCGCGAACTGGTGGACGAGGTGGTGGAGCGCTTCCGCCACCTCTGGCAGGTACTCAATATTTCCAACGACGATTTCATCCGCACCAGCGAAGAACGCCACTACCGGGCCGTACACGCTTTTTTCGAAAAGGTGCGGGCCGCCGGCAAGATCTATCTCGGCCACTACGAGGACTGGTACTGTGTGCCCTGCGAAACCTTCTGGACTGAAAACCAGCTGCACGACGGCAACTGTCCGGAGTGCGGCCGCCCGGCGGAAAAGGTCAAGGAGGAGAGTTACTTCTTTGCCATGTCGAGCTACCGGCAGCAGCTTCTCGACTATATCGACGAACACGACGATTTTATCATGCCGAAAAGCAAGCGCAACGAGATCCTGGGCTTCCTGCGCGAGGAGCTGCGCGACCTGAGCATCAGCCGCTGCAGCTTCAAGTGGGGCATCCCGGTGCCGGACGACCCGAAACACGTGATCTACGTCTGGTTCGACGCCCTGGTCAACTACCTGACGGCGGCCGGCTATCCCGACGACATGGAGCGTTTCAACCGTCTCTGGCCGGCCGACGTTCACCTGATCGGCAAGGACATCCTGCGTTTTCACGCCGTCTACTGGCCGACCTTTCTGTTTGCCGCCGACCTCCCCCTGCCGCGCCGGGTCTTCGCCCACGGCTGGTGGACGGTCGAGGGCGAGAAGATGTCGAAGTCGGTCGGCAACGTTGTCGACCCCGAGGCCGTGGTGGCCGAGTACGGGGTCGACGGTTTCCGCTATTTCCTGCTCCGCGAGGTTCCTTTCGGACTTGACGGTGATTTTTCCAGGGAGGCTCTCAAGGGGCGAATCAACAGCGAACTGGCCAACGACCTCGGCAACCTCTTGAGCCGCACGGTTTCGATGGTCAAAAAGTACCGGGGCCGCAAGCTCCCGGCCGCCGACCCGGACGGGGAGTATTACCGGGAGTTCAAGCTCTTAAACGATGAAGTCTTGAAAGCAGTGGACGCCGCTGTCGCCGATCTGGCTTTCAACCGGATGCTGACCGCGATCTGGCGGCTGGTGGAAAAATGCAACCGCTTTATCGATGAACGGGCGCCCTGGGCCCTGGCCAGGGACGAGAGCCGGGCCCGGGAACTCGACGAAGTGCTTTACTGTGTCCTCGAGAGCCTGCGTCTTTTGAGCTGTTACCTTTACCCGGTAATGCCGGAAAAAGCCGAGCAGATGGCTCTTCAGCTCGGCCAACCCGCGCCGATGGAAAACCCCGGAGCCGGGCTTTTCGCCTGGGGCGGCCTGGCTCCCGGCGAAAGTGCCAAGGGCCGTCCCTTGTTTCCCCGGCTGGAATGAATTTTTTGGTAACTATTCAGCCAACTCCGGGGTCGGGCGCGGCTTTTCTTAAAACCACCCCCCGCCCCCTCCTGAAAGATGGGAGATAGAATTTAGCTGAATAGTTACTGGATTTTTTCCTGAAGGAGAAAGGCTGAAAACGGTTATGGCGTTGCCGGAGAAAGAATTTTTCGCGGTCTACCGGGGTCTTGCGGGAGGTCCGGTTCCGCGGCCGGGCCGGCCGGTGGCCCGGGCCGGGGAACTTCTGGACCGGGTGCTGGATCACCCGAGGATCAGGGAGCGTCTGCTGCACGAACGGGTTTTTCGCCGCTGGCCCGAAATCGTCGGCGAAGGCATGCTTGACAAGTGCCGGCCGCTCAGGATCAAGCGTTACACCCTTTACCTCGAAGTCAAGAACAGTTCCTGGGCGCACCAGTTCATCTACCTGCAGGAACAGATCATCACCCGGATCAACCGCCTTGCCGGGGTGGTCCTGGTAACCGCCATCCACTGCCGGGTGGCGCGCGGCGGCCGCCTCGGGAAAACCCCGGGCGGCCGGCGGGAGACAAAATCCAAGGGCTGCCGGGAGTTGTTCGCGGTTGACGAGGTGGCGGCTTGGGAACGGCCGATCCGGGAACGGGTCAAGGACCCGGAACTGGCCGCGCTGCTCTGCCGGATGCGGCGCCACTGCGAGGCCCGTAAACGTTTCCTGGGGTCGGGCCGCCGGCAAAAAAAGCGTTCCTGAACCCGATTTTCCCCTTTTGTTTCTGTGGCCCTGCTGCGGCAGGCCCCGGCGGCCCGGATCATGAACCAAGGCGAACTTTTTCTGATTGCCACCCCGATCGGCAACCTCGGCGACATCACCATCCGGGCCCTTGAGACCCTGCGCCGGGTCGAGATGGTCGCGGCCGAAGACACCCGGACCGCGAAAAAACTTTTCCAGCGCTATCGGATTAACGCCCCGCTGGTTTCCCTGCACGACAACTCGTCCCCGGCCCAGCGGCAAAAGTTGCTGGAAAAACTTGCCGCGGGCGCCGCTGTCGGCCTGATTTCCGAGGCCGGGACCCCGGGGATTTCCGATCCCGGCTACCGCCTGATTACCGAGGCCGTGGAGCGGGGAATCCGCATCACTCCGCTGCCCGGCCCCTGCGCCGCGGTTGCCGCTCTCTGCGCCTCGGCCCTGCCGCTTGACGCCTTCTTCTTCGCCGGTTTTCTGCCGCCCCGGCCGGGGCCGGCCCGCCGCCGTCTTGAGGCCCTGCGGGAAATCGAGGCAACCCTGATCTTTTACGAATCCCCCCGCCGGCTCAATGTCACCCTGGCCCTGCTGCTCGAGGTTTTCGGCGATCGGCAAGCCTGCGTGGCCCGGGAGTTGAGCAAGATCTACGAGGAGTTTCTCCGTTTTCCCTTAAGTGAACTGCTGCGCCTGGGGGCGGAGCGGGAGTGGCGGGGCGAGATCACCCTGCTGGTTTCCGGCCGTGACACGAAAGGGATAAACCGGGACCCGGAGGTCCTGGCCCGGGAAGAAGAGAGACTGGAAAGCGTGCTTTCGGCGGAAGGCTTTGGTCGGGGTTTGAGCCGCCGCGACCTGGTTGACGAGCTGGCCGCCCGCTTCCCGAGGCTCAAACGCCGGAGAATTTACGAATTGGTCAACCGGCGGGATTTCTGACGGCTCAACGGCGCGACCCGGCCGGCGGCCGGCATTCCCGGCGCCGGCCGCAAAGAAATTACCGGAGGTTTTAAGCCGGGGGATCGTTCCTAAAACCTGTTCCCGTCTTCGCCAGTACTTTGTCCACCACCCGGCGGACATCTCCCAGGCATCACCTTCCCCGTGGATTCTTCTCCTTGCATTGGCAGGTTCCGGCCTGTTTCTCCGCCCTGATCTTTTCCATGATGGTTGACCGGCCGTTGTGTTCAAGCACGTCGCCGACAATCTCTTCGTCCGTGTAATCG
>WFRT01000096.1 GCA_015486445.1 Pseudomonadota bacterium
CCAATTTTATCGATAAATATCGTAACTATTCAGCCGAATACGGGGGCGGACGTGGCTTTTCTTCGCTAGGCGTTAAGATTTCTGTTTTTCCTTACGCTCGCTCCGCCCGCATTGCAAAACTCGCTGCGCTCAGACAGTTGCAATGCTTATGGGCTCCCGCTCGCTGGGAAAAACAACGAAATCTTTCCGAAATCGCTCAGAAAAACCACCCCCGCCCCCTCCTGAAAGAGGGAAGATAAAATCTAGCTGAATAGTTACAATTTGATATTTATCGATAAAATTGGTAAAGCTTGGCGGCATACATGATTTTTCTCCCATCCGCACAGCGGAACAACCCGGGCCCGGTTGACAACCATGAGTGAAGCACCCCTGACCCCGACAGCCGCCTTCCGGCAGTACTGGGGGCATGAAAACTTCCTGCCCCTCCAGGAAGAGGCCATAGAATGTGTTCTCAAGCGCCGCGATTCACTCCTGGTGCTGCCCACCGGGGGCGGCAAATCGGCCTGCTACCAGCTGCCGGCGGTGGTTTTACAGGGGCTGGCCCTGGTAATTTCGCCCCTGATCGCCCTGATGAAAGACCAGGTCGACAGCCTGCGCCTCAACGGTATTCCGGCGGCCTGCATCAACAGCTCCCTGAGCCTGGCCGAGAAGCGCCAGGTGGCCGACCAGCTGCGGGCCGGCCGGCTCAACCTGGTCTACATCTCCCCCGAAAAACTGGTCCAGCCCCGGACCCTGGAATTTTTCCGCACCCTGGAGCCGGGCTACATCGCCATCGACGAAGCCCACTGCATCAGCCAGTGGGGGCACGACTTCCGCCCCGAGTACCGCCAGCTCGGCAGCCTCCGCCAACACTTTCCCCAGGCCTCCATCCACGCCTACACGGCCACCGCCACGGCCGCGGTGCAGGAGGACATCGTCCGCCAGCTCAATCTCGAAAACCCCAGGGTCCTGATCGGCGCTTTCGACCGGCCCAACCTCAACTACCGGGTTTTCCGAAAAACCGGCCGGCATTTCCAGCAGATCATGGAGGTTCTGGAACGCCATGGCGCGGAGTCCGGCATCATCTACTGCCAGAGCCGCAAGGAGGTGGAGAAACTCAGCCTCAGGCTCCGGGAAAGCGGGCGCCTGGTCTGGCCCTACCACGCCGGCATGGCCGATGCCGAGCGGCGCGCCAACCAGGAAGCCTTCATCAACCATGAAAGCGGAATCATGGTCGCCACCATCGCCTTCGGCATGGGGGTCGACAAGCCCAATATCCGTTTCGTGATCCATTCCGGGCTGCCCAAGGCCCTGGAAAACTACCAGCAGGAGTCGGGCCGGGCCGGGCGCGACGGCCTGCCGGCCGAATGCCTGCTCTTCTACAACCAGAGCGACCACCAGCGCTGGCGGCGCCACCTCGACACCGCCGAACTCGAGGAGGGACGCGAGGGCGCCCGGCACTCGCTTGCCGCGATGGTCGCCTATGCCCACGGCACCACCTGCCGGCACCGTTTCCTGGTTGGCTATTTCGGCCAGGAGCTGGAACGGGAAAACTGCGGCATGTGCGACATCTGCAACCGGGAAATGACACCTACCAAAAACCCGGCCGAGGTCGCCCGCAGCCTGGTCACGAGCATCATCCACCAGCAGGAGAACTTCGGTCTCCACTACAGCGCCGAGGTCCTCAAGGGCTCCCGCAACCAGCGCATCAAGGCCAACCGGCACGACCGGCTGCCGACCTGGGGAGCGTTCAAGAATGAAAGCCTGGAACAGATCAAGTTCTGGATCGAGCAGCTCATCGACCAGGATTTCCTGGAGCGCTGCGGGGAGTACCAGGTCATCAAGGTCGGCAAGCATGGCACAGCACTGCTCAACCGGCAGCAGACCCCGCGCCTCATGAACCTGAAAAAGACCCGCGCCTCCGGCCCGCCGGGGGGCGCTAAAACTTCCGGCAGCCTGGCCCTGACCGCGGCCGAACAGGAGCTCTTCGAAGAACTGCGCCGGCTGCGCCTGGAACTGGCCCGCGAACGCGGGGTGCCGCCCTACCTCATTTTCAGCGACAAGACCCTCTGTGAACTGGCCCACGAAAAGCCCACGGACCGAGAAAGCTTCCATGCCGTCAAGGGGGTCGGGGAACAGAAACTCAAGGATTTCGGGGAAGTCTTCATTGCCCGTATTAAGGCCTGGGAAACTTCGGACCAGGCCCCGGAAAGCCCGCCCCGACAGGTTTCAGAAAGCGGTCCCGAATCTGAGCCGGGAGGCCGGTCATGAGTCGGACGATCTATCTTAACGGCCGTTTTATCGCCGAGGACGAAGCCCGGATCGGGGCCCTGGACGGGGGCTACCTGTTCGGTGAAGGGGTCTTCGAAACCCTGCGGGCCGACTGGGGACGACCCTTCCGGCTGACGGAGCACCTGGAGCGGCTGCGCCGGGGTCTGCGGCTGCTCGAATTGTCCGAACCGGACGGGCTCGAGGAAAGCGGGGCGCTCTGCGCCCGGCTGCTGCGCCTGAACCGGCTTGCCGACGAACCCGCCGCAATCAAGCTGGCAGTCAGCCGGGGGCCCGCGGAGAATGGCGCTTCGCCGCCGACTTTCCTGGTCCGGGCCACGGCCCTTGACCAGGCCGCCATGGCCCGGCGCCGGGCCGGCCTCCGGGCCGGGATCGTCCCCTGGCGCCGGGACCGCCTCAACCCCCTGCTCGGAATCAAGAGCCTGAACTACCTGGAAAACCGCCTCGCCCTCAAATGGGCCCGCCGCCAGGGCTGCGACGAAGGGATTTTCGTCAACCTCGAAGGCGAGTTGTGCGAAGGCACCTTCTCCAACCTTTTCCTGGTCCTCGGGGAGACGATCTTCACGGCCCCGGAAAGTTCGGGCCTGCTGGCCGGCATCACCCGCGGGTTCATCCTCGAAACCGCCCCCGCCCTGGGGCTGGAAATCCGCCGTCAAGCCCTCTCCCCGGCCCAGCTCGAGGCCTGCTCCGGGGCCTTTGTCACCAGTTCCCTGATGGATCTCGCCCCGCTCCTGGAACTGGGCGGGGTCGCCTTCGATGCCGAAGCAACCGGCAAACTTCAAAAACGCCTCCGACAGGCCTTTGCCGCGTCCCGGCAGGCCTGACCCGCGGCAACTTTTATCCCCGCCCGACTTTAAGGAAAAAACATGCGCCCCAAAACCAGCCTGCTGCTCGGCCTGGCCCTGCTGGCCCTGGCAGCGGCCTGCGCCCAGGGTGAAATCGGCAAAGACTTCACCCTTAACGACCGGGACCTGCTGATCGACGTCAGGACCCCCGAAGAGTTCGCCGGCGGCCACCTTAACGGCGCCATCAATATCCCCTACACCGAAATCGACAAGAGAATCGGCAATTACACCCGGGACCGGGGAGCGAGGATCGTACTCTACTGCCGTTCCGGCCGGCGTTCCGGCATCGCCCAAAAGACCCTGGCCGGGATGGGCTACAACCAGGTGGTCAACGCGGGTTCCTACAGCGACCTGCGAAAGCTTGACCTGCGAAAACCGGAAAAATGACTTCTCCCGCGCCATAAAAAAAGGGCGGCCGACCGGCCGCCCTTTTCTTCGGGTCGCAACAACCCATACAATACTTTTCTATTTTTCCCAGAAGGGCTTGGGAGCCTTGCTGAAAGAGTCCTGGGTCCGGACGGCCGGAGCCGGGCCCCGGGCCTCGGCTTTGGCGGCGTTGCCCTTAAGCACCGCCTGGGCCCGGGAAGCCGGGGAATTGAACTTCTCCTGGCGCCAGAAAGGCACCGGGGCCTTGTCGAAGGAAGAACTCCGGACCGCCGGGGCGGCCTTGGGTTGGCGCGGCTTGAGCGAGCTTTCGCCGGCGGCCGGGGCGGTTTTTTTCACCGCCGGCACCGGGGCCGGACGCGGTTTGACCAGGCTCTTGCCGGGGGCCGCCGGATGGCTAAACTTTTCCTGCTTCCAGAAAGGCACCGGGGCCTTGTCAAAGGAAGAGCTTCGGACCGCCGGCGTCGCCTTGCGGCCGGCCGCCTTGAGCGCCGGTGCGGGAGCCGGCGCCGCCGCCTTGCGAGCCCTGGCTTCCAG
>WFRT01000097.1 GCA_015486445.1 Pseudomonadota bacterium
ATCCGAACCTCGCCGACCGAGGCGCCGTGAAACCAGGTGCCGCCGGCCGGGGATCTCGCCCCGGGAAAGCGCAAACCCAGGCGCTCGCCAAGCCCAGCCAGGCTGCCCTGGCGATGATACATGTAGACCAGGAGCAGGGGCCAGCCCAAAAGCAGGAAGAGACAGAGGAGAAAATTGTAAGCTGGATACATCAGACCTGGCCTCGCGCCGGGAAACCGAGCCGCCGCGCCAGTTCCGGCCGGGCGGCAAGATCGTTTTCAAGAGCCTCGAGATCACCGGGAGTCCCCACATCCCGCCAGTAGTAATTTTCATCGCCATCCATCACCCGGGCCAAAAGATCCCGGCGGCCGGAATCGAGCAGGCGCTGATAGAAAGGAACCAGGGGGAAAACCGGCTCCGGGCAGCGCTGCAGCAGTCTGAACAGCCGCGGGGAACAGACCTGGATGCCGGTATAGGCCAGCAGCCGGCGCCCGGGCCGTGGCCGACTGAGGCCGAAAGCGGTAATCCGCCCCCCATCGTCAACCTCGACCTGGTTGTAGCGCGGGTGGTCGTGCAGGATCATCGTCACCAGGGCCTTTTCCCGCCGGTATCGGTCCAGGGCCAGGGCCGGGGAAAGATCGCTGACCACGTCGACATTGACCGTGGCCAGAAACCGGCCGCGGGCAAACGCCATGGCCCGGCGCAGGCCGCCGCCGGTATCGAGAATCGGGGCTTCGCGCAGCAAACGGACTTCCCGGAAACCGGCGGCCGAGGTTGCAAGAAAAGCTTCCAGCTGTTCCACCCGGTAGTGCCCATTAACCAACAGGGCCGCCGGTTTCAAAGGGCGCAGGCGCTCCAGCCAGAGTCCCAGCAGCGGCTGGCCGGCAACCGGAACCAGGGCTTTAGGCAGGTGTTCGGTCAGAGGCCGCAGTCGGGTGCCGAAACCGGCCGCCAGAATCATCAGGCTGCCCCCGGCCAACGCCGGCGGCGGGGAGCTGGGAAAAATAATTTCTCTTGCCAAAAGGTGTCGCCTTAGTCTATATCAAAATTGTTTTGTTAAAACCCGGGCCGGCCACAAACCCCGCCGTTTACAACTCTTTTTGAGCGGGGCCGGCAAAGACCGGAAAGCGCAACTTACCGTATCACATACCATAAGGAATTGTAATCATGTCTTCTGCCTCCTCCCACCCCGGCCATCCGGGCGGGCATCCCAAAAGCGGTGACGACCAGGCCCCGGAACTGCGGATGATCGCCTGGGAAACCACCCGCAGCTGCAACCTTTCCTGCATCCACTGCCGGGCCTCGGCTGAAAAAGGCCCCTACCCGGGTGAACTCGACACCCGGGCGGCACTCGCTTTCCTTGACCACGTGGCCGCTTTCAGCAAGCCGGTCATCATCCTGACCGGCGGCGAGCCCCTGCTCCGGGAAGACATCTTCGAACTCGCGACTTACGGCACCAAACTCGGCCTGCGCATGGTCATGGCCACCAACGGAACCCTGGTCAACGAGGAGAGTATCAAGAAGATGATCGACTCCGGGATTCAACGCATCAGTGTCAGTCTCGACGGCTCCAGCGCCGCCACCCATGACAGCTTCCGCAAGGTCGACGGCTCATTCGCGGCCTCTTTAAAGGCCCTCGACTTCGCCCGCGAGGCGGGACTCGATTTCCAGGTCAACACGACGATCACCAAGCTCAACCTCAGCGAAATTCCGGCCATCCTCGATTTGACCGTTAGCCTCGGCGCCGTCGCCCACCATATCTTCCTGCTGGTCCCGACCGGCCGGGGCAAGGAACTCGAGGAGCAGGAGATCCCGGCCGCAGAGTACGAACGCACCTTAAACTGGTTTTACGACCAGCGCGACAAGGTGCCGCTCCAGCTCAAGGCCACCTGCGCGCCTCACTACATGCGCATCCTGCGCCAGCGCAGCAAGGCCGAAGGCAAAAAAGTCACCTTCAAAACCCACGGTCTCGACGCCGTCACCCGGGGCTGTCTCGGCGGCATCGGCTTCTGCTTCGTCTCCCATACCGGCGAGGTCCAGCCCTGCGGCTATCTCGAGGCCCTGGCCGGCAATATCAAGGAAACCGGTTTCCAGGAGATCTGGGAGAAATCGGCGGTTTTCACCCGGCTGCGCGATTACGACGCCCTCGAAGGCAAATGCGGCATCTGCGAATACAAAAGGGTCTGCGGCGGCTGCCGGGCCCGGGCTTTCGAGGCCACCGGCAACTTCATGGCCGAGGAGCCCTACTGCGTCTACGAACCCCGAAAAGCGAGAAAGTAGACACCCGGCCCGTCACCGCGGCGCCCGGCCCGGGCCGCCAGATTTAAATCGGAAAGCCCGGCTTTCCAGACCATGGGATAAGGCTGTCAATTGGAACTGATCGTTTTAAGCGTCCTCTGTTTTTTCGGCCTGATCGGAACCCTGCTGCCGGCCCTGCCGGGCAGCAGCCTGATCTTCATCGGCATCCTGGTCTACGCCGTGATGACCCATTTCCAGGCGATCAGCGGAGTCCAGCTCTTTATCCTCTTTGCCCTGATGCTGGTCGGCGCGGTCGGCCAGTTCCTGATCACCAGTTTCGGGGCCCGGGTCATGGGCGCCGGCAGGTACGGCATCATCGGCGCTTTTGTCGGCTTCGTCCTCGGCACGATCTTCATTCCGGCCCCCGGCGGCTGCCTGCTCGGGGCCTTTGCCGGAGCTTTCATCTGCGAGATGGCCTTTGCCATGAAAAACGAAAACGAAAGTCTCAAGGCCGGAATCGGGGCGGTTATCGGCGCCCTGTTCAGCCTTTTTTTCGAGTTTTTCATCGGCATCGTCATGGTCGCCTACACCCTCTACCTGATCTGGCGGACAATGCCGCCCAACCAGCTTTTGATATAAGTTGCCAGCGCTCCCGAAGCGCCTGCCGGGGAATAAAAAATTCTCATATATTACAGTCAATTAACAACTTTGCCGACAATTTACAAGAATGAAAAAATGATTGACAGCGGCAGGGGCCCGGTGTAATCAAACCCCATAACCTCCAACCTTCCACATCGCATTTGAACCCTCAATCGAACAGAGTATCGGACTTATGAGCACGGCCCGAAAAAAATCCCCGGCCGGTGCCGCCGGCAGCGGCGCCAAAGAACATCCCCGGATCACCATCTTCCACGACTGGTGCAAACACTGCGGCATCTGCGTCGCCTTCTGCCCGAAGGAGGTCCTGGCCATGGATGAAAACCGCAAGGTCTACCCCAAGTTTCCGGAAAACTGCATCGCCTGCCACATGTGTGAGCTGCGCTGCCCCGATTTCGCCATCAATGTCGCGGAGGTGAAAAAATGAGAAAAAAGCCTTCCTACCAGTTGATGCAGGGCAATGAGGCCGCGGCCGAGGGAGCCCTGGCGGCCGGAGTCAACTTTTTTGCCGGCTACCCAATCACCCCGTCGACCGAGATCGCCGAAATTCTGGCCGACCGGCTGCCGGCCAACGGCGGCAAATTCATCCAGATGGAAGATGAAATCGGCTCCATCGCGGCCATTATCGGGGCGTCGATCGGGGGCTGTAAAAGCCTGACCGCAACCTCGGGACCGGGTTTTTCGCTGATGCAGGAAAACCTGGGCTTCGCCTGTCTGGCCGAGGTGCCGCTGGTTATTGTCAACGTCATGCGCGGCGGGCCTTCAACCGGAATGCCGACCAGCCCTTCCCAGGGCGACGTCATGCAGTCGCGCTGGGGAACCCACGGCGACCATCCGATCATTGTTCTCTCCCCGGCCAGTGTCGAAGAGACCTTTCATTACACGATCAAGGCGGTAAACCTGGCGGAAAAATACCGCAACCCGGTAATCGTCCTGATGGACGAGGTTATCGGTCACATGCGGGCCCGGGTCAGCCTGCCGCCCTGGCCCATGGTCGAACGGGTCAACCGGGTCAAACCCAACATGCCCCCGGAATGGTACAACCCGTATGAACGCCAGGCTTCCGGCGTGGCCCCGATGGCCGCCTTCGGTGACGGCTACCGCTACCACGTCACCGGCCTGGTCCACGACGCCAAGGGCTTTCCTACCGCCAACCCCAATGAGGCCCGTGACAATCTGCGGGGCCTGTTCGCCAAGATCGAGCGCGGCTTCCGCGAAATCTGCCTGGTTGACTACGAGGAGATGGAAGACGCCGAACATGCCATTGTCGCCTACGGCTGCATGGTGCTTTCGGCCCGTTCGGCCCTCGAACAGCTGCGCGAGGCCGGCCACAGGGTCGGCCTGATCAAGCTCGGCACCCTCTGGCCTTTCCCCCGCTTCGCCCTCGAGCGCTACCTGCCGCAGCTCAAAAACATTATCGTCCCCGAACTCAACCTGGGCCAGGTTTACCGCGAAGTATTGAGGGTCAACGCCGGCCACGCCAATATCGAAAAGATCAACCGGATCAACGGGACCATCATCACCCCCGAGGAAATCATCAAGACGGTTAAAGGACTGATACGATGATCAGCAACAGCGAACTGGTCAAAAAATATTTCCGCTACAACAAGAAATTTCCCCATATCTGGTGTCCGGGATGCGGGATCGGCACGATCCTGGGAAGCATGCTGCGGGCTATCGACGATCTCGAGCTCGAAAAAGACGACATCGCTTTCGTCTCCGGCATCGGCTGTACCGGCCGGGCCCCGGTCTACGTCGACTTCAACACCCTGCACACGACCCACGGCCGGGCCCTGCCCTTTGCCACCGGGCTGAAACTGGCCCGGCCGGAGCTGAAGGTCATTGTCGCCACCGGAGACGGCGATTCGACGGCCATCGGCGGCAACCACCTGATTCACGCCTGCCGCCGCAACATCGACATCACGACGATCATCTTCAACAACTACATCTACGGCATGACCGGGGGCCAGTACAGTCCCACCACGCCGCACGGGGACAAGGCCTACACCTGCAAGCTCGGCAATATTGAACGGCCCTTCAACATCTCGGCCCTGGTCGAAGCGGCCGGGGCCACCTTCGTCGGCCGCTCCACCAGCTACCACACCCTGCAGCTCAAAAACATCATCAAGCGGGCCATCCAGCACAAGGGCTTTTCCGTTGTCGAGGTCATCACCCACTGCCCGACCACCTATGGCCGGATCAACCGCAAGGGGGGCGCCGTCGAGATGCTTGAATGGCAGAAAGAGGTGGCCGTCGACCGGGAGAAGGCCGCCAAGATGAGCCCGGAAGAGCTCGAAGGAAAAATTGTCACCGGCATCCTGCTGGAAAGAGAGCTGCCGGAATTCTGTGAACAGTACGACACCATTATCGAAAAGGCGCAAAGCCTCGACAAGGGGTAAACAGGCGTGAAAAAGAAAAAACAGGAACGGGTTGAAATAAGGTTGGCGGGCAGTGGCGGCCAGGGATTGATCACGGCCGGCATCATCCTCGCCGAGGCCGCCATCCTGGATGGCAAAAACGTGGTCCAGAGCCAATCCTACGGCCCCGAGGCCCGCGGCGGCGCCAGCCGGGCCGAGGTCATCATTGCCAAAGGGGCAATCTACTTTCCCAAGGCCTCCTGGGTCGACATCCTCCTGGCCATGAGTCAGAAGGCCAGCGACCAGTACGCCTTCAACCTCAAGCCCGACGGAGTCTTTATCGTGGACGCCACCTATGTCAACCAGATCCCGACGACCAGCGCCCTGGCCATCCCGATATCGGCCCGAACCCGGGAGAAGTTCGGCAAAGAGCTCTTCAGCAATATCGTGGCACTGGGAGTGATCTGCGAGGCCACCGGGGTGGTCACCCCCAAGGCGCTCGAGGCCGCCATCAGCGACCGGGTCCCGGACGGTACTGAAAAAATCAATTCCGAGGCTTTCAATTTCGGCCGCAAGCTGGCCCGTGAGGCACTCAAGGAAAGAGACGAAGGCGAAGACGAAATTATCGAGGCCGACAGCTGAGGCCCGGCAACGAAAACAACGAAAAAGCCGAAGGCCTGTCCGCCAGCGTTCTGCAACGCTGGCGGACGGGCCTTTTTTTACGACAGGTGGGAAAACGGGCCGGAGTCGGTCTGTAAGCCGAATTCTGTTCCCCCGTAAAGGGGTGGTGACCATTCATCTAGGACTGCGGTCACCCGCAGCCTCAAGCAACCTACCCGTTCCGCCGAGCCGGGTAAACCGGCCCCTGAGACGAGCAGCCTCATTCTCCCTTAAGGAAGAAGACGAAACCTATTTGGTCTTGCACCGGATGGGGTTTACCTATCTGCCGATGTCGCCACCGGCAATGGTGAGCTCTTACCTCGCCTTTTCACCCTTACCCCCTGAACGGGGGCGGTCTGTTTTCTGTGGCACTTGCCTGCCGGTCGCCCGGACTTCGCGTTACGAAGCATCCCGCTCTGTGGTGTTCGGACTTTCCTCCCGCCTCCCCCGGCTCGATGCCGGAAGAAGCCGGCGGCCACCCGACCGGCTCCGACCCGTTTTTCCTCCTGCCACCAGTCTGTCAGGCCTCAACTCGGAGGCTACTTCCCATCCTTGTCTTTCCCGCCGGTTACCATGATCCGCTGGCAGTTGGGACAGCTCAGCAACTCCTGTCCCTTGAGCAGGTTATTGTAAACCTGGGGGGGGACATTGACATTGCAGCCTTTGCAGGTGCCGTTCTCGGCCACAACCACGGCATCCTTGAAACGCCGGCGGATGCGCTGATAACGGCGCAGGAACACCTCGTTGATCTCTTTGGTCTTTTTCAAGCGCCCCTTCTCACCGGCTTTGATCTTCCTCTCCAGGGCCGCAACCTGTTTGGCAATCTCTTTTTCCTTGCCCGCCAGCTCGGTTTTCTTCTCTTCCAGGTCGTGGTCGTTGTCGGCCATCTGCTTCTTGATCGAATCGATCTCCTCGACCAGCCCCAAAAGCTCTACCTCCTGCTTTTCCACCAGCTTCTGGTTGTGCTCAAGCTCCTTTAAGACGGCAAAATACTCCTTGTTGTTGGAGATCTGGGTGATCTTCTCCTTGGACTGGGCGATCAGACCCTTGAGCCTTTCGACCACGTCCCGAAGGTCGCGCCGTTCCACCTCTTTAGCGGCCAGTTCCTGCTGGTACTCCTGCCCGGCAGACTCCAGCAGGGCGATATCCTCCTTGATCGTGTCAAGTCCGGGAGCGAAACTCTCCTGGGTGTCCCGAATCTGATCGAGACCGGCATCGATCTCCTGTAGTTCCCGCAGCAGTTGCATCTGTTTTTCCAAGATATTTTTCCTCCTGTTGCCGCGACGATCGGCTGCAACCGCCGCGTTTTCCTGTTTCTACTAATAAATAGGGTAACTATTCAGCCAAATCCGGGGTCGGGCGCGGCTTTTCTTCGCTCCCCGCCCCCTCCTGAAAGAGGGGAAATAAAATTTAGCTGAATAGTTACTAAATAGGTTGTATATTCAAAACCAAGTTCAGCCCGGCCGCCCTAAAACAGCTTCCAGGGCTCCTGCTCACATGATGCGGTTACAACCGGGAGTTCGAGGCCGGCCTGGTCGACAAATTCCCGGCACCAGGCCGCGCAGCTCTCAAGCACCGGTTTTTCGGTGGCGAAATGACCGGCGTCCAGGATCGGAATCCCGCCCCGGTCAATCACTTCGCGGGCCTCGTGGTATTTCAAATCCCCGGTCAGGTAGAGATCGGCCCCGGCCGCCGCGGCCTGGCGGTAAAACGAAAACCCGCTGCCACCGCACAGGGCCACCCGCCTGACTGAAACCTGTGGCCGGCCGCCGACCAGTCGCAGTCCCGTACAAGCCAGACGCTCCCGCACCAGAGCAACGAAAGCTTCCAGAGAAAGCTCCTCCTCCAACTCGCCAACCCGACCCAGGCCCTGGCTGCCGTCCTCGTAAAGCAGGGGGATAAGGTCATAGGCCGGAACCTCGTAAGGATGCGCCCGATGCAGGGCCTCCAGGACCGGGCCGACATCGGCCCGGTCACAGACCGTTTCGAATCGCACCTCGTCAACCAGGTTGCGGCGGCCAACCTTTCCCAACCAGGGATGACTGCCGGATTCCGGGAAAAAACTGCCGGTTCCGGCAGTGCGAAAAGCGCATTCCCGGTAACCCCCATCACCCAGGCGGCCGGCCCCGGCGGCAAAAACGGCATCCTCGAGGGTTTCCAGGAATGCAACCGGGACAAAGGTAACCAGTTTGCAGATCTGGCGGGCCGCCGGTTCCAGCGGGCGGATGGCGGAAAGGCCGAGACGTCGGGCGAGCACATCACTGACCCCGCCGGAAACCTTGTCGAGGTTGGTATGGGCGCTGTAGACAGTGATTCCGCAACGTGCCGCCGAGTACAGCAGGGATCCGGGAAAACCATCGCAATCAATCTGCCGCAGGGGCTTGAAAAGCAGCGGATGGTGCGTGAAGACAAAGTTTGCCTCTCGTTTTTCGGCCTCGGCCAGCACCACGGCCGCCGGTTCAAGCGCACAGACAACCCCTTTCAGCGGCGTTTTGCGACTGCCGGCCTGAAGGCCGCAGTTATCCCATTCCTCGCTCAGGGCAAGGGGGATCCGATGTTCGAGAAAATCGATCAGATCGCCGTGCGTCACGCTGTCAGGGCTCTTTCCCGACCCCATCACCAACTGGCCTCAAACATAAAAAAAGTGCACCTTTTCAAGGTGCACTTTCTATTTTCGGTTCCCGGCGATTCGACCCCGATTGTCGAACCGCATGTATCGAGTATGTAAACAGATAAATTACCAGCCGTCAGCATTATTCGTTTTCTACAGTTGAACCCCGCCAATCACGGGGAGCTGATCCTTCAAAAAGTCATGTGATGGGCCCACCTGGGTTCGAACCAGGGACCTACCGGTTATGAGCCGGTGGCTCTTCCAGCTGAGCTATAGGCCCACAGCACCTCAAGTGAAGCTTTGGTTTATAATTTATTCGTGCCTGCCTTGTCAAGGGAAAAAGGCGCTGCGGACAGGTTGCAGCCGGGGAATTTACAACTTGCAACAAACCCTCCGGTGTGCCATAAATATTTTTTGGCCCCCCGGCCACCGGCACCTGGAAAGATCTGCCGCCTTTATTCTTTACTGCAACCTTGACTAGCGCCACCGGACAACGGACTCCCATGACCAGCCTCTCCTCCCCCACCCGTGACAACGAATACTTTCTCTTCAAAATCAAGCGGATGGAGTACATCCTGGAACACATGGAAGAGGATTTCCAGGGCAACAGCCACCTGCAGCGCTGGCGTCAGGCGCTGCCCAAACTGGCGGAGCTGCGCCGCAGCTTCAGCCTGCCGTTGACCTGCATCGGACCGGTAAAGTCGGGCAAGAGCACCCTGATCAATACCCTCGCCGGAGCCGACCTGCTGCCCACCGGAACCGGGATCACCACCAGCTTTCCCACCACGGTC
>WFRT01000098.1 GCA_015486445.1 Pseudomonadota bacterium
AAAAAATCCACTATCCGGCGGTAACGGACAAGCCAGCGCCAGCCCCGGGAGCGATAGATTTCAGCCAGGGTAGCGTCAAGGTCGGCCCCGACTTTTTCCAGGTAAGTGATACGCTGATTGCGGTCGGCGACAATTTCATCAAGTTCCGCGACCCGGCTGGCAAAAGCCTGGGACTGCTCCCATATTTCCCGGTTTTCCCGTTCCAGTCTTTCCAGTACCTGCCGGGTTTCAAGATTGTACCGGCGCAACTCTTCATAAAGTTCCCAGGGCCGCCGCTTTTCCACTTCCCGGGCCTTGATAAAATCAACCAGGACAGACCGCTGCCGCCGGCCTTCATCCCCAAGCAGCGCCGCCAGCTGTTGCCGCCGCCGCGGCCCGGCCGTAATGAACAGGGGCACCAGCAGGGCCACGCCTTCCAGCAGCTGACCCAGCTGGGTTTCTTCAAGACCCGCGACAAATCCCGGCAGGGCTGCGGCCGCAAGCCCCTTCCCGCTTAAAGCGCAGGCCACCACCGCGGCAACTTCAAACTTGAAAAGCTCGCCCTTTTCGGTATCGGCTTCCTTGATCGTATTGCCGGCATGAACCCGGTAGTCAAGCTGGGGTTCGTCGCAATAATGGATCTTGCCGGCCAGCTGGCCCTGGAGCAGAAAATCAAGATCGTGGCAATAGCGCAACGGCAGGAAAGGTCCGGTCCTCTCCAGCAGCCTGCGGCGAAAAAAAAAGTTGGACGTGGTGCAGATGAAATTGTCGCGGATTACCGCGGCAAAGATGTCGCCGCTTTCTCGGTAGAACTTAAGCCCCCGCTCAAGCCACTCGGCCTGCGTCTTGCGGCCCGAGGAGTCGATGAGGTCGACGGCCGAAACCGCAAGCTCGGTTTCGGGCTCCCGTTTAAGGGCCGTATGCAGCCGGGCCAGGCGGTCGGGATGGTAGCGGTCGTCGGAATTCAGGATGGCGATGAATTCGCCCCGGGCCTCTTCTAGCCCCCGGTTAAGTGCCGCGTGGGCTCCCCGGTTTTCCTGGGAGTGGAAGACGATCCGGGGATCGCTGAAGGACTCGATGACGCTTTTTGTCCGGTCGGTGGAACCGTCGTCGATAATGATCAATTCGAAATCGGCAAGGCTCTGGGCCAGGACACTGGCGATCGCCTCACCGACATAGGCCTCGTGGTTGTAGGCCGGAATGATAACCGAAACCCGGGGCGCCATGAGCGCTACTCCCCCCTCTCATCCGCCGGCCCGCGGCCGGGCTGGAGTTCCCGCAGCCGGGCCGCGATCTCGGGCCAACGGTTGGCGACCAGGGAAAAAAAGTCGCTTTCGGCACCGATGGCATCGTAGTCCAGGGCCCGGTATTTTTCCGCCAGCCGGGAATAGTTGTCGGCCAAAACCAGGTTATCCGCCTTGAGCCCGGTGACCACGCAGAGTCCGGCCGGATAGGCGGGAATGGTAAAGAGTCCGAGGTCGGGGCGCTCATTTTTCAGGCAGGCGATAATCTTCCAGACATCCCCGGTCCAGAATACGGTTTCCCGCTCCGGTGCCGCCGTGCGGCGGTCCAGGGGCAGGCAGTCGTGAATCAGGAGGACCGATTCGGGCCCCGAAAAACGCTCGAGATTGATGAAATCCCGCAAAACCTGCCGAAATTCGTGGAGGCCGTCGATAAAGGCGAGATCGTAGGTCCCGCCCAGCAGTTCGGCCAGGTTGTAAGCGGCAAAGAAATCATCACTGGGCAGATCGTAGACGGTCACGTTGTCCGGCAGCTGCCGCAGCTTCGGTTCGGGATCGATGCCGACAACCCGGGTCGAAGACGGGAAAAGCCCCAGCACGGCTCCCCGCTCGACCCCGATTTCGACATATCTTGCCGGCCGGACAAGGGCGATCAGGCGCCGCAGAACCTCGATATAGCCGGGACCCGGCAGGCGGCACTTGGCCAATCCCAGGTAACCCAGGGGATAGCCGGGGTCCTGGGCCACGGAGCGGGAAAAGAGCTCGCGGGCAAACTCGACGTCACCGGCCAGCAGGCTGTTGAAGCCGATGGCACAGAGGGTGGCGCAGTCTTCAGCGGCCGTGGTCCCGGTTGTCATTTTTGCCGGCTCCATCCCGTTATCAGCACAGATTGCAATGGCTTTCGCGTTCATCGTACTTTTCCCGCAACTCACAGCCCGGCCGGGCGCAGACCGCGGCCGACTCCTGCCGGGGGCCGAAATTGTAGAGAAATTCGCGGCAGGCCCGGTAGGCCGGGGAATTCCACAGCTCCGACAGTTCGGTGGTCAGCAGGTTGCCCAGGGAAAAGCTGTCGTCGCAGACGGTGACACAGGGAAAAACCTCGCCGTTCCAGTTGATGACCATTGACGTAAAGGGCTGTTCGCACCAGTAGTGGAGCCCGGGATGGAGCCTGAGCCGGTCGAGCCTGACCGGCAGCGGGACCGGTCCCGGCCACTGCCGGTCGCCGGCCACCCGGGAGGCTTCCTTTTCCCGCCCCCAGACCTCCTGTTGGTGGTGCAGCGACGACTTCCACTCTTCGTGACCCCAGACATCCATCAGGTGAAACTCCAGTTCCACCCCGATGTCGGCCGCCAGCCGCCGGGCCGCATCCTGTTCGTGCTCGTTGAACCGGTTGATGAGAAACTTCCAGACCAGGCGCGGGGTCGGTGAGTTTAAACGCTCTTTTGCCCGGCGCAGCCGGGCGAGGTTTTTAAGGGCCCGCTCGAAACTCCCCCCAATCCGGTAGCGGCCGTAGCTTTCCTGACTGGCACCGTCGATCGAGGCGGAAAGCAAGACCAGGCCCGAAGCGATCACCTCCCCGGCCGTCCGGTCATCAAACTCCACCGCCGTCAGGTTGGAATGGGTGGAACAGGCGACCCCGCTTTCCCGGGCCCGGGCCACCATCGCCAGAAAGTCCGGGTTGAGAAACGGCTCCCCGTAGTTGTAGAAACTGAGATGGTCGGTATAGGGCGCTATTTTCTCCAGGATAACGGCAAAATCAGCGGGCCGCAAGAACCCCCGAACCGTATTTTTGCGCCGCAGTCCGGTGCCGCAGAAAGGACAGCGCAAGTTGCAGATGTTGCCGGTCTCAAGAAAGAACTGGCGCGGCGGCGGACAGACGAAACTGGGCTTGAGGCTGTCGGCCGGCACTGCCGCCGGCGCTTTTACGGCCGGATCTTTCCGGAAAACCTTTCTCAGCCGGTTGAGCATAATCGCCGTCAGTCCGCTATCTTTTTTAAAAAACCGTCGGGATTGTAGGTCAGGTGATAGCGCTGACACTCCCGGTCGATGACAAAACGTTTGTCCCGGGCAAGAAACTCGCGGATGGCCGGCAGGGGCCCGGGCCCGCCCAGGGCACCGCCCAGCAGGGTGTCGGGAGGAAAGAGATCGACCACCCCGTCTTCGACGATAAAATAGGAATCCCGGCTGACCAGATCGGCGTAGGTCTCAAGGTCGGCCAGTACCGTATCCCGACGGTGATCGGCGTCATGGATGATCAGCACCCGGCGCCCGGCGGCCCGGCGTTGCAACTCCCGGAAAACGGCCTCGTCCCGGGTCGAGCCGGTGAGCAGGCCGATGCGGGAATGCTGAGCCTCGAAACGGGAGTGGTCGATATCGACCGAAATCACCTCGCCCCGGCCGATCAGTTCCAGGATCTGGGCCAGGTAGAGGGTGCTGCCCCCCTTGAAGGAACCCATTTCGATCACCAGGTCGGGCTGGACCCGGTAAAGCAGTTCCTGGTAGACCCACAGATCCATGACGTTCTTCCAGGTCGGAATCCCCATCCAGCTGACCCGGTCGAAAACCACCTCGCGCTGGTGGTAGTCCAGCCAGCCCGCCAGGTTCATCCGGTTGAGTTCTTCGTAGGCGGTATCGGTGACGGCGATTTTCGCTTTTTTTTCGGGATTGCTCATGGGGCTCCACGTTCTTGAAAAGCCGCTGTCGCCAACCACGGCGAGCTGTGGCAAGCAACCTTTCCAACGCCTCCCGGCGTCTTCAAGACAGAAAACAGATACAGCCGGCAAGAATTCATTATATCATGGTTCCGGCATTACTTTAAGTGAATAATCTATGCCCAGCATGCCGTCGAGCCCTTCATCCCGCAGGCAGTCGACCAGCAAAGCCTCGTGAATCCAGTGCTGCTGCTGGTGATCTTCCATGACCCCGTCGGCAATGGCCACGGTAAAGGCGTAGACCCCGGGTTCGAGATCGGGCCAGGTGAAATCATATTTGACCGTAACCCGGTTGCCGGCCTTAAAAAGCTTACGGTCAGCCGCCTTTTCCAGCGGATCATGAACCCCGATAATCATCAGGCCAAGACGATTCGAAATCCCGAAGCCGACGATGGGCTGCTCCAGCGTCTGGCTGAGAGCCAGGTCAAACACCAGGCTCAGCCGATCTCCCCGGGAGACCGTTTCCTTCCGCCGGCCGTCGGCGCCCAGCAGGCGGC
>WFRT01000099.1 GCA_015486445.1 Pseudomonadota bacterium
TACTGGATGAGGTGGTGGTAGTTGAGATTTTTACTGCCGTCGAAATGGAGGTGGAAGGCGCTGGGGCGGCCGGCTGTGGCCGGGACCAGATCCCAGCTGCAGCCTTTAGTTTTGCCGAGGCGCCAGCCGAAGGCGGTTTGCAGCGGCGGGGTGGCGAAACTGCCGTTGTAGACGATGGTTCCGGCGGCCGTCAGCCGGCGCCAGGCGGCAAGGGCCTGGTCGAGCTCGCCGAGCTGGCGCAAAAGCTCGATGTAGCGCAGCTTGGCCCGCTGGTCGAGCTCCGGGTTGTCGCGCACCAGGGGCCAGTAGAAACGGGCGTCGTTCAGGCGTTCGGGCAGCAGCGCATAGCGGAAAAGATAGAGAAGGTTTTCCGGGCCCAGTTTTTTCAGCCGGGTTTCGGGGTCGGGCCAGAGGTCGGCGGCCAGGTCCAGGGCCTGGCGCCGGTGGCTGGGAACCTCGGCCACGGCGTAGGCCAGGTCGGGGGCCAGGAAACGGTGTTCCCCGAGCTGGTAGGCGAGCATGGTTTTGCGCCAGCGCCAGCGGGCGACATCGACCATGCGGCGGTCGATATAGGCCAGGATGGCGGCCGCCTTTTGCTTTTCGCCCCGGGCCAGCAGGAGCCCGCCCAGGGTGGTCCAGGCCGGGATGTAGAGCGGGTCCAGGGTCAGGGCCCGGATCAGCAGGCCCCGGGTTTTGTCGTCCAGGCCCCGGGCAAGGGCCAGGTTTTCGGCCGCCGCCGTGAGGTAGGCGGGATTGATCTGCTGCCGCCAGAGCCGGGCATGGGGCCGGGGGCGGCTGTAGCGGCTCTGTTCGAAGAGCGCGATCTTTAACTGCAACAGGCCGCCGGCCAGCAGGGCCAGGAAAAAAAGGATGCGGAGCGCCGATTTCATAAGTTTGCCGGTCTACGTGGTTTCCTCTTCCCGGTTGCCGTATTCGTAGTTGTAGGAGTAGTAGGAATAGCCGCCGTAGGAGCCGTAGCCCTTCTTGCGGCCGGTCTTGTTGACGATGGTGCCCAGGATGTTGCCGCCGATGTTGAGCATCGATTTGCGGAAGTGGCTGACCCCTTCGCGCGGGGTTTCGCCCTCGACCGTGATCAGGATGGTGCCGTCCACCATGTTGGCCAGGATCAGCAGCTCGGCAAAACCCTGGTAGGGGGGGCTGTCGATGATCACGTGGTCGTAGTATTTGCAGCAGACCTTGAGCAGCTCGCGCATGCGCCGGGAACTGACCAGCTCGGCCGGGTTCGGCGGCAGCGGGCCGCTGCAGATGAGGTGCAGACCCTCGTAGTCGGTCTTGTGGATGACGTCCTGGAGTTTCTCCAGGCCGGTGAGCACGCTGGAGAGGCCCTTGCTCCGGTCGGCGGCGTGGTAGATCTTGTGGAGGCTGGGCTTGCGCAGGTCGGCGTCGATCAGCAGGCAGTTCTTGCCGGAGGCCAGCGAGGCCAGGGCGAGGTTGCTGGAGATCGTGCTTTTTCCGGCCCCGGGCAGGACCGAGGTGACGAGGATGCTTTGCGGCGGCCGCTCGGCGGCCGACAACTCGATCGAGGTCATCGCCGTGCGGATGGCTTCCGAAACCTGGGCCCGGGGTTCGTTGTAGGAGAGCGTGCCCAGGGTTTCGGGGGTGATGTTCCGGCCCTTGACGAAAGGCACGAGGCCGAGAATCGGGATGTGGTAGCGAAAGGCCAGTTCATCCGGGTTCTTGATCGTGTTGTCCATGTATTCGAGCAGGAAGGCGGCTCCGATGCCGGCGAACAGCCCCAGGATCAGGCCCAGCAGCAGGTTGCGGGCCACCCGCGGCTTGTAGGGCAGGAGGGGAATCCGGGCGGGATCGACGATCTGGACGTTGGCGGCCGTGGCCCCGATGGTGGCCTCGATCTCCTTGGCCCGCTGCAGGAGGCTGTCGTAGATCGACTTGTTGGTTTCGACCTCGCGGGCCAGGATCTTGTACTGGGCCGCCTTCTCGCCGAGGTCCAGGGCCTTGCGTTTCTGCTCCTCGGCGTTTTTTTCGAGGAAGAGCTGCTGTTTCAAGGCGGTCTGGTAATCGTTCTTGATGGCCGCCACCACCTTTTCCTTTTCCGCCTCGATCTGGTTTTTGAGCTTGTCCATCCGGGCCTTGAGCTTTCTCATCTTCGGATGGTCGGGCTTGAAGGTGGTGCTCATGTCCTCGTACTGGGATTCGAGCGTGCTGTACTGCTGCTGGAGCTGCTGGATCAGCGGGTTGTCGAGGATCTGCTGGAGGTTGTTGCGGTCGCCGCTGATCGCCTGCCGGTAGACCGCCTCCTTGGCCAGCCGCCGGGCCCGGGCCGTGGCCAGGGCGGCGTTGAGTTCCTCGAGCTGCTTCATGATCATGTTCGACTTGGGGTCGAGCGAAACGATGCCGATTTCCCGCGAGAACCGGGTCAGCGCCTTTTCCGAGGCCTCGAGCTTGATCTGCGACTCCTTGATCTTTTTGGCCAGGAACTTGCTGGCGTTGCGGGCCACCTCCAGCCGGCTGTCCATCTGCATGTTGATGAACTCCCGGGTGGCGGCGTTGACGATGCGGGCCGCCAGCTCCGGGTCGGGAAAGGAGAAGCTGACGACTACCAGCTCGCTCTTTTCCTCGCGGCTGACTTCGAGGCCGTCCATGAATGTTGCCAGGATCATGTCTTCCCGCAGCCGGGCCTGGGCCTCGGGCCCCAGTTCCTCTTGCGCCCTGTCCTTTTCATCGTCGTCCCGGAAGCGGATGAAATCGCGGGCCATGGCGATCATCTCTTTGATCTGGGCGACAAATTCCGACTCGTCCTTTTCCTTCTCCTTCTCCTCCTCCCCGTTGAAAACCGGGTTGTTGGCCAGGTCCAGGGCCTTGATCACCCGGCGGGCGAGCTGCTGGCTCTGCATGAGCTTGATCTGGGTGTCGATGAAATCGATGTCGTAGCTGTAGCCTTCGCTCTGCAGGCTGGTGAAGGTGGTGGTCCGGGCCTGGTTGCGGGAGATCTTGAGCACGCTTTCGGCCTTGTAGAGCGGGGTGCGGGTGAGGGTGAAGATCGCCACCGCCGAGAAGATGATCAGCAGCAGCGAGATTACCACCCATTTGCGCCGGACGACGACCTCGATGTAGTCGCGCAGGTGAATCTCTTCCTCGAGCGGCGGCAGGAGTTCATGGACCTCGTTGGAGGGGAGGTTGCGGGGGTTGGCGCGGCCGGCGGCCTCGGGGGAGGCCGGCATGTGGCGGCCGGGGCCCTGGTTTTCAAGTCTCATATCGCCTGGGTCGTTGGGGCTGGTCATGGATCTCTCTGG
>WFRT01000100.1 GCA_015486445.1 Pseudomonadota bacterium
GCCATTTGCTACTTATGCGGCAGTTTCAACAGGCGTGCGACTTACAGGCGGCCGCCGGCCGCCAGCGCCTTTCCACCCCGGTCCTCAACCGCCCAGGAAACCTTCCCGTGCTTGACAGATTTTTCCAGATCAGCGCCCGCGACAGCACCATTAGCCGCGAAGTAATTGCCGGGCTGACCACCTTCGTCACCCTGGCCTACATCGTCATCGTCAATCCTGCCATCCTCGCGGCGGCCGGGATTCCGAAGGGCCCCTCGACCACGGCCACCATCCTGAGTGCGGTCTTCGGCACCCTGCTGATGGGGCTCTACGCCCGCCGGCCCTTCGCCGTGGCCCCCTACATGGGGGAAAACGCCTTCATCGCCTTTACCGTGGTCAAGGTCATGGGCCATACCTGGCAGACCGCCCTGGGCGCGGTTTTCATCGGCGGCGTTCTGTTTACGATCCTGACCGTCAGCGGGGCCCGGGGCTGGCTCACCAGGGCCCTGCCGAGGTCGCTGAAATACGCCTTCGGGGCCGGCATCGGCCTGTTCCTGACCCTGATCGGCCTGGTCAACACCGGGATCGTTACGGTCGGCATTCCCGGGGCCCCGGTTAAAATCGGCAACCTCGGCCACCCGGGCCCGATCATGGCCGTGGCCGGTTTCGTCCTGATCGCCCTGCTGCTCCGCTTCCGGGTGCCCGGCGGCATGCTGCTCGGCATCCTGATCACCGCGGCGGCCAGCTGGATCCTGAAAATCGCGCCGCCGCCGCAGGGTATACTCAGCTCTCCCGAGCCCCTGACCCCGATCTGGCTCAAGCTCGACATCCGCGGAGCCCTGACCTGGGGTTTCTTTTCGGTTATCCTGACCCTCTTCATCATGGATTTCGTCGACACCATGGCGGCCCTGATCGGGCTCGGGGCCCGGGCCGGCCTGCTCGATGAAGAGGGCAATCTGCCTGACATCGACAAGCCCCTGCTGGCCGACGCCCTGGCAACCGTGGCCGGGGCCCTGCTCGGAACCACGACCACCGGCACCTTCATCGAGTCGGCGGCCGGCATCGAGGCCGGGGGGCGCACCGGGCTGACCGCCGTGGTCACCGCCCTGGCTCTGCTGCTGTGCCTGTTTTTCGCCCCGCTGCTGACCGCGGTGCCGGCCTGCGCCTACGGGCCGGCGCTGATCATTGTCGGGGGCATGATGCTGAGCCTGGTGGGAAAAATCGATTTTGACGACTACTGCGAATGGATTCCGGCGTTCATGACCATCGCCCTGATGTCGTTCACCTACAACCTGGGCATCGGCATCACCGCCGGGTTCATCATCTGGACGGTGATGCAGACCGCCAGCGGCAAGGCCGCCGGGATCAAGCCGGGCATGTGGCTGATGACTGCGGTCTCCCTGCTTTTCTACATTTTCTATCCCTATTGAACCGCTCCTCCAAACCGCTCTTCGGTTTACCGGTTCAGCGCTGCCACCCGGGAGGGGATACTGCGGGAATCAGCCCGGATGAAAAAATCCTGTTGACAAGCGTGCGTCTTGCCCCTATCTTTGAGAGTGACCGCTGGTTCCGACCGACAACGCCCGTCGAGACTGATACTGAGGCCGAGGCCGCCGACCGGTTCGGGCCGCATGATTGCATGAAATACCGCTTTTGATTAAAGGGGATGGGGTTCTCCCGGTAACCGCCCTTCAGGGGGCTGATGACTCCTGCCGTTCTGACAACCTTTGTCAAGGCACCGGCCGGCAACCTTATAAGGTGCCGGGTCGAGGAGGAGAACCCATGCCCAATCCCTGTCCTGTCGCAGAAATCCCCCCGCAGCCCCTAGCTTTGATCCTCGAACAGAGCACCTGGTGCCTGCAAGGCCTGGGAGATGATTTTGCCCCGACCCTGCAACGCGGCCGGGAACTCCTGAAAAGGCTTGCCACCGGCCGCATTCACCTGGCGGTCCTGGGCCAGTTCAAACGCGGCAAAAGCACCTTTGTCAACGCCCTATTAGGAGAGGAACTCCTGCCCACGGCGGTTGTGCCGTTGACAGCCATTCCCACCTTTATCGAGCATGCCACCAGGCCCGAGGCAACCATCTTCTTTGCCGACGACCAGCCCGACGAAACCTGCCATCCGGCCTCCGGCGGGGAACTCAAGGACTTTCTGGCCCGCTACGTGACCGAAAGCGCCAACCCGGAAAACCGTCTCGGGGTGGCCCGGGTCGAGGTTTGTCATCCGGCTCCGCTGCTCCGGGGCGGACTGGTGCTGATCGACACCCCGGGAATCGGTTCGACCTTTCGCCACAACACCCTGGCGACAATCAACTTCCTCTCCCAGTGCGATGCGGCAATCTTTGTTTTTTCCGTCGACCCGCCGCCCACCGAAGTGGAAATCGACTTTCTCAAGCAGGTCCAGGGCAAGGTCCCGCGGCTGTTCTTCATTCTCAACAAAACCGACTATATCTCCCCTGCCGAACGCCGGACGGCGCGGGATTTTTTCCGGAAAGTGCTCAACGAACAGGCCGGCTACCCTCCTTCCACCGCCCTTTTCAGCCTGTCGGCCAGACAGGGGCTTGAAGCCCGGAAAAACAGCGATGAAAAACTCTGGCAAGAAAGCGGCCTGGCCGCCCTCGAAGCACACCTGCTTGAGTTCATGGCCGAGGAAAAGTCCCGGGTTCTGGACCAGGCGGTCCGGCTCAAAGCCGAGGACCTGCTGGCCGACGCCCTGATGCGCCTGCGGCTGGCCAACCGTTCCCTGGAGATGCCGCTGGTCCGGCTGCGTGAATGCCTGGAGATTTTCGATGAAAAACTGGAGGAAATCGATCATCAGCTCCAGGTAACCGGCGACATCCTGGCCGGGGAGCGCCGCCGGCTGCACGAATTCCTCGAAAAAGAGGCCGGCAAACTGCGGGGCGAGGCGGAAAAGTTCCTCGACCAGGTAATCGCCCGAGCCCTCTACCGGGAGGGCGGCCAGCCCCCGGAGCAAAATTCCGTGCAGGCCGTCCTCGACTCCGCCATCCCCGAATATTTCGGCAAGGAGAACCTCAGGCTGACGAAACTTGTCGGCCAAAAAATCGACCAGCTCCTCAAACCCCACCAGACCCGGGCCGACGAGCTTATCGAAACCCTGCGCCAGACGGCGGCGGAGCTGTTTGCCATCCCCTACCACGCCCCCCGCAGCGACCAGTCTTTCAAGATCGAAAGAAAACCTTACTGGGTCACCCGGAAATGGTCGACCCGCCTGACGCCGCTGCCGAAAAACCTGAAAAATTCAATTTTCGGCGGCCCCCGGCAGCAACTTCGGGAACAGGGTCTGGAGATGGCAGTCAGCAACGTCGAGAACCTGCGCTGGGCCCTGTTCCAGAACATTGACGACAGTTTCCGGCGTTTCTCGACCCAGCTGACCGCCCGGCTGGAGGAAACCAAGGCCGCCACCCGCCGGGCCATCGCCACCGCGGTCGAACGGCGCCAGCACCAGGATGATTCCATCGCCGGGGAGAGGGAACGGCTGGCCGCGGCGATCGCTGAATTGGAAGCCCTGCAGGAAGAGTTGCAACGCGGTGAATGCAGCCCAGGCCGGCAATAATTTTTGTAACTATTCAACTGAATAGTTACTAATTTTTTCGCAAAGGAGCGAGACGATGAAGCAGAACAGGATAAGCGGCGTACAGGGGATGGAAATTCTTGATTCCCGGGGTAATCCCACGGTCCGGGTTTTTGTCGAACTGGAGTCGGGGATAAGGACTGCGGCCTCAGTGCCCTCGGGAGCCAGCACCGGCGAGCACGAAGCCGTGGAACTGCGCGACGGCGACCCCGGACGCTACGGCGGCAAGGGCGTGCTCCAGGCGGTGGCCAACGTCAACGACAAGATCGCCCCGGCAATTACCGGGATGGACGCCAGCCGGCAGGCGCTGATCGACCAGCGCCTGGTCGAACTCGACGGCAGCGAGAACAAGGCCAACCTCGGGGCCAACGCCATTCTCGGGGTTTCGATGGCCGTCTGCCGGGCGGCGGCGCAGGCTGCGGGACTGCCCCTCTACCAGTACCTGGGCGGGGCCGGGGCCCGGCGGCTGCCGGTGCCCTGCATGAATATCCTCAACGGCGGCGAGCACGCCGACAACAGCGTCGACATCCAGGAATTCATGGCCGTCCCGCTGGGCGCGCCCTGCTTCAGCGAGGGCCTGCGCTACGTCGCCGAAACCTTTCACACCCTGAAAAAGATTCTCAAAAAGAGGGGCCTGGCCACCGGGGTCGGCGACGAAGGAGGGTTCGCCCCCAACCTCGGCAGCAACGAGGAGGCGATCGAAATCATTATCGAGGCCATCGCGGCGGCCGGCTACCAGCCGGGCCGCGACATCGCCATTGCCCTGGACAGCGCGGCCAGTTCCTTTTCTCCCGATTTGTGCTGCCGTTACGACCTGAAA
>WFRT01000101.1 GCA_015486445.1 Pseudomonadota bacterium
AGGTAGCGGTGCAGGCGTAAAAGCTTCAGGATTCGCTGCAGGATCGGCACGTTATCTGGTCAGGCGTTCGCGCAGGGCGTTGCCCTGGGCGATGATGTCTTCGATTACCGCTTCGGCCGGCACCCGTTCCCCGTTTTCATCTTCGTAGCCCAGGTCGGTCCAGTGGATGGCGGAGTTGCAGATATCCAGGATTTCATCCCAGACGGTGCCCAGCAGCAGGTCGTACTGCCACTTGCCGCTGGTGTCGCGGCCGAAGCGTTTTTCGTTGATGAAGCTCATGAAGACCAGTTCGATCGGATCCTGCCCGAGATATTCGACCACGGCGATGCGAAGATCGTCCCAGCGGGGCTGCTTCAGGAAATTCTCCCACTCCCGGCGGGTCGGAAAATTGTCATAGTAGCTGAACGCAAACTCCCCGGCCGCAAGGTCGACGGCGCAGAAAATATCGTTGATCGCCATGTTTTCACGGTAGCGCCGCAGAAATTCATGATGCCGGTCGATACCCTTGCGGGTGGGCCGGTAACACTGGGAGTTGTCGATTTCGATCAGCTCCCGGGCCATCAGTTCATCGAACAAAGGTTCGAGGTCTTCGTTGTGTTCGTCCAGCAGGATCGAGATTCTGGCCTCTTCGCTGATCAGGTAGTCGAGCAGGTAGAGGCGGGCGAATTCGTGCTTCTGTTTCTCGGACAGTTGATAGGGAAGCTGGGGTTTGCGAGTCATGATTCAGGAACCCTTTCAGGCTTCAGGAAAAGAAGAGGCTGCCGACAACAATCGCGATGACCAGGGAGAGTCCGCCCTCGATCAGGGCCGCGCCCCAGTTGCGGTCCCGGCTGATTTCGTCGTCGAGCTTGACTCCCGGCAGCAGCATCTTGTCGGCGATGTAGCGGCCGGTAACCAGCATGAAGAAGCTGATCGGAATCCAGACGACAAGTCCCGGCAGGGAGTTGTAGGCGTTGATGTAGTCGGCAATCAGCAGCCCGACCGCGACCAGGTTGAGGCCGAAAGCGACCCCGGCGGCGGCGTTGTCGGCTTCGATTTCGGCATGGAGATCGAAGGTGCTGAGTTTCTGGTAGAGACGGCCGAAGACGATGAAGGCAACTTCACCGACCGCGAAATAGAAGATTGTGCCGATCAGGTCGATGATGAAGCCGGAACTCGAACCGCTTAAAACCGTGTGAATGATCAGTCCCGAGGCGATAAAGGAGCAGCCCTCGACAATCCCGGTGCCGAGGTTGCGGTCTTCGATGATCTCCTTGCGGTTGTTGAAGTGGGGCAGGAGAAAATGGTCGTTGAGGAAATGGGAAACTTCCAGCAGCCCCATGCCGAGAAACCCCCAGAAGAAGGTGGCGATGAGGTCTCCGACCAGGCTCCAGAAACCGCTTATCGGGGCTTCGCCGGGGGTCGGGGTTACGACTCCCCAGAGGATCAGCCCCAGGCCGAACAGGTAGCCCGAGACCGAAAGGGCGACGGCCTTGTTGTCGAGGGTGGTAAGTTCATGGTCGAGGTTGTAGTCGGTGCAGAGATCGTGAACGTATTTGCCGATAACCATGATAATGAAGACCGCCAGGAGATAGGTGGCGGCGACCGGCTGGAAGAGTTCGACTATGGGTTTCAAGGACAGAAAACTGAACATGGTGTTTATCCCCCTGGTGTAGAATTACTGAATGTTTTCCTGCTGTTCGGGTTCTTGCCGGGTACCGTGGAAAGCGGGCTATTTGCCTCCGAAACGACTGCCGGAGCGGCCGAAGCCGCCACTTCGGCGGACCGTTGGCCGCGACGGCCGGGAGCGCCCGAAACCGCCGGAGCGCATCTGTTTTGACGGGTTGCGCCGCTGGAAGCTTTTCTGCGAGGCGGTGGGATTTTTCAACGGCGCCTTGATCCCCCGGGTTGCGACCCGGCCGGCATTGGGAGAGCGAACCCGGTTTTTGATGGAACTCTTCGAGGCCCGTTTCAGGTTGCCTTTGCCCCGGGTTCGGTTTCGGTACGCGGTGCTCGAGACCGGGGCGTAGGGCCGGTAGTAGCTCGGGTAGTGGCCGTAGCCCCAGGGCGAAACATAGAAGGGGTGCGGCCGGAAGAGCCAGTACATGAAGAGCATGTCGGTCAGGCCGAAGGTGTTGTGATAGATATGCTGGGGACCGTAGAGCTGTTCGTTGCCGCGGACCTCGACCTTGGCCTTGTCGCCCTCTTTTTCGATCTCGATGGTGGCGACTTCCTGAACCTCGCCTTTTTCCGGCTCGACGGTCAGGGAGAAGCCCCGGGTGTTGCCGCTGCCGAACTCGGTAACCTTGATGTAGTCAACCTTGCCGTCTTCATTGAGATCGAGGTTGTTGACCCCGGTTTTGGGGTCGTTGAGGAGCCGTTCGAGGTCGGCCGCGTTCTTGGCTTTTTCCAGGAGCTTGCCAACGGCCGAAAGGTCGAGTCCGTCGGCCGCGTAGGAGACGGTCTGCACGTTGACGTTGTAGTTGTTCCGGTTTCCGCCCGCAGGCCAGAAAAAGGAGATGGCCACGAGGCCGAAGAAGATCACCGCCAGGGTTTTGAAAATCTTTTCATTCATGATCCAGTGACTCCGCTGTTTGGAAGGCTGGCTGAAAAAGGATCCAGACGGAAATCTGGAAACAAGTTCAGCGCAGGGATGGGATTGTTAGACTGTTAATACCTAAAATTGGTTGCTTAAACAAGAAAAAAGGTTGTTGTTTAAGCCTTTCCGGAAGGACTGTCCCGGCTCAGTAACCGGTTTGCCAGCCCTGGAGATAATAGTCGTAGATCGCGTGGTTGGCCAGGTCGCTGATTTTTGTTTCCCGGGTTTTAAGCTGGTTGCGGCCGAAATGGAGGCTGGCGCGGATCAAATCCGGGGTCAGGTAGGAGGTGGGAACTTCCAGTCGGCTGACCGAGTCCAGGGCTTTTTCCAGTTTTTCCCGGCTCCAGGCCGGGCTGCGGCCGCCGAGCCACCAGCCCCATTCTCCGAACGAAGGGACGTTGTCGTGGTAGGGAATGACCCTGAGCCCGGCCGCCCGCATGGTTCGGCCGATGCACAAAAAAGCTTCCCGGGCGTGGACCGGTGAGGTCGCCTGCTGGACGAAAACCCCGTCGAAGGCCAGCCGTTTGGCCAGGTGATGGTAGAAGGTCAGGGAATAAAGCTTGGCCAGTTGGTCATTGTTGGGGTCGGGAAAGTCGATGATAATGACGTTGAAACGACCGGCCAGTTGTTCCAGGAGCTTGGCGGCGTCGAGATTGACGACCGTCACGCGGGCCACTTCCGCAATCTCCCGGTGGCCGCCGAAACGCTGGTTCTGGTTGACGACGCTGATCTCTTCCCGGTTTCCGGTCGGGACCAGGGCGTGATTTTCGAGGACCTTTATCCGGGCGTCCTTAAGGCTGCCCTGGTTTAAGGCGAGAAATTCAGGGCGGGTGCGGGCCAGGCCGGTCATTTCGGGATCAAGGTCGCAGAGCACCAGTTCCCGGACATCCCCGTACTTCAAGACCTCCCGGGCCGCGAGTCCGTCGCCGCCGCCGAGGATCAGGACCCGCTCCCGGTGCGGGGCAAGGCTCATTACCGGGTGGACCAGGTTCTCGTGGTAGATCTTTTCATCGGCGCTGTTGAACTGGAGGTTGCCGTTGATATAGCAGGAAAGCTCCCCGGCTTTCGAGCGGGTCAGGACGATATGTTGGTAGCGGGTGGTTTGGCTGAAGACGATGCGGTCGCGGTAAAGGTACTGCTCGGCGGTGGCGGTGAAGGAGCGGGCCTTGACCAGCCCGCCGCAAAGCACCGCCATGGTGACCAGCAGGAAGACGGCAAGTCGGCCTTTGAACTCCACCTGCCGACGGAAATAGAAAAGCAGGACCGTGCCGGCGGCAAGGTTCATCAGGCCGAGAACGAAGCCGGTTTCGGTCAGGGTGAAAAAGCGCGGCAGGAGAAAGACCCAGATCAGGGCCCCGGCCAGGGAGCCGATGTAGTCCATTTTCAGGACCTTGCCGAGGTTGAACTTGAGATGGGTGGTGTGGGATTCGTTGAGGCGGGCGATCAGCGGCAGTTCAAAACCCAGTAAAAGTCCGATGGTGCAGATGAAAAGGTACTGGACCAGAACGTAATATTCATAGGCCATGCCGTAGGTAAACAGCAGCAGCAGGGGGCCGCAGCCGCCGATCAGGCCGAGGAATATTTCGGCGGCGATGAATTTGTCAAGCAGGCGGCGGTCGTCGAGCCGTTTCTGGAGGTCGGCGCCGATGCCCATGCAGAACATCATGGCGCCGATCACCAGGGCCCACTGCCGGGCCGAGTTGCCCAGCAGGTCGGCGGCGATGCGGCTTAAGGTGTATTCGTAAGCCAGCCCGCAGCCGCCCATGATGAAGGCGGCAAGATAGAGGATGAAGGAGGCGGTGATACGCATGGCTTTCGGGCTATACCGGGAAGGGCCGGATGTCAAGGAAAAAGAGGGGACAAACAGGGGAGTGGATGATTACGTGGTCGGCCCGGGCAACCGGTTGACGGTTTCGATGACGATTCGGGCGCCGGCCCTCCAACTGAAACGGGCCGCGTTCTCAAAGCCGGCCGCGACCAGTTGTGTTCTGAGTTGCCGGTCGTCAAGCAGCCGGGTTATCTGGGAGGCGATGTCGGCGGGGTCGTCGGGGTCGCAGAAGAGGGCGCTGCCGGAGAAAATTTCCGGCAGCGCCCCGGCCTCGGCCACCAGTACCGGGCAGCCGCAGGCCTGGGCTTCGAGCGGCGGCAGGCCGAAGCCTTCGAATAAAGAGGGGTAGAC
>WFRT01000102.1 GCA_015486445.1 Pseudomonadota bacterium
ACCTTAAAGACTTTGTAACTATTCAGCTAAATACGGGGTCGGGCGCGGCTTTTCTTCAAACCACCCCCGCCCCCTCCTGAAAGAGGGGAGATAGAATTCAGCTGAATAGTTGCGGCCCGAAACTGAATCAGATGAAAACTTTTCCCGTTTCGCGAAATGCCGGCACCGGCATCATCGCCGCGACAGCCCTCCTGCTTCTGCTGTCCGCCTGCCTGGCCGGAACCCCGGACTGGCAGCGCACCTCCCTGCCGGCTCTGGTCATTCCGGCCCCGGCCACGGCGGCCGACCGTCAATACCTGGGACTGGCCCCAGCGGTTTCCCAGTTCACGCTGGACCAGGTCAAAGGCCGGCTGGTAGTTCTGGAATTCATCCTGGCCCAGTGCCCCCACTGCCAGCATGAAGCCCCGAAAATGAAACACTTCTACAATCTTGTCAAACAACAAGGTCTTGACAAGCGGATCAAATTTATCAGTGTCGCCCTGGGCAATACCCGGCTTGAAAGCAACCTGTTCAAGGAACGCTACGAGGTCCCTTTCCCGGTGATCCCGAACCCCGGCAGACGGGTCATGGAAATCGAGGCCACCCCGACCCTGTACTTTATCCGGCCCGAAGCGGGGGGAAGCAAGGTGCTTTTCGAAGCCGTCGGCCGCCTGCCGGACGGGGAAGAGCTTCTCCGGCGGGCCCTCGAACTGGGAGATTTTTCCCCGTCCTGACGTAAAATAAAACCAACAAGCGACAAGCAGAACAAAAGGAGTCAACTATGTCCGTAAACAAACCCCTGTTTTTCTCCCTGGCCGTCCTCCTGGCCCTGTTGCCGCTGGCCCTCCCCGGCCCCGCCAGGGCCCTCGACCAGGAACTGATTTTTCCGGTCCCCCACCTGTCACCCAGGGAAAACCAGGGCACCCTCAAGGTTGGGGAATCGGCTCCCGACTTCACCCTGACCGGGCTTGACGGCCGCCCGCTGACCCTCTCTTCCTACCGCGGCAAAAAAATTGTCGTCCTCTCTTTCGTCCCGGCCGCCTTCACCCCGGTCTGCTCCTCACAGTGGCCGATGTACAACATGGCCCAGGCCCTGTTCCAGAAATACAACGCCGAGGTAATCGGCATCTCGACCGACAACCTGCCTTCACTTTACGCCTGGACCAAAGGCATGGGCAAACTCTGGTTTCCGGTGCTTTCCGATTTCTGGCCGCATGGCCGGGTCTGCAAGCTGTATGGCGTGCTGCGGAAAAACGGCACCGCCGAACGGGCCCTGTTCGTTATCGACCGCCAGGGAACAATCCGCTACATCGACATTCACGACATCAATCAGCGCCCTCCCCTGGATGATCTTGACACCGCCCTGGCCGCAATTTCGGCCAACCCGGTTCTGCTCAAAAACGGTCCTGCAAAGCGCTGAACCAGGGGGCCCGGATTTCGGGACCGACAGCCACCAGCGACAATCATCCGAACACTTTTTCCTTGCTATTTTGCCGATTCCACTGTAAAAAACATACATAACAAGTCATGATAGTTTTAATTAAGTCGAAAAGCTCATTCCACAACCAGCCTGAGAGCCATAAACACCAAGGTGATCGCCATGAAAAATCATAAAAAATCCCCCCCCGTCCTGTTTTTTCTCCTGTTCGGAGCGCTCCTGCTTGCCGCCCCCGCCTGCATGACTTCCCAGAGCGGACAAGTGTACAGCCGGGGCGAGGCCCAGAGCCTGATGAACGTCTACCACGGAACCATCGTCGGCATCCGCCCGGCCACCATCCAGTCCGACAACAGCGGCCTGGGAACGGTTCTGGGCGGGGTCGCCGGCGGGGTCGCCGGCAGCACCATCGGCCACGGCGCCGGTCAAACCCTGGCCTCGGTCGGAGGGGCCCTGGCCGGGGCCGCGGCCGGGGCCGCAATCGAGCACGAAGCCCGGACCAATGCCGCCTGGGAAATCACCATCAAACTGGATGACGGCCGCAACATCGTCGTGGTCCAGGAGCAGGACCAGGAAAGCAACAGTTTCAGAGCCGGCGACCGGATCCGTGTCATCGAAAGCCAGAACGGCACCCTGCACGTCCGGCGTTAAACCGCGCCGGGCTTTTCCTCTCTGCCGGAAAGAAAAAAGAAAAACGAATCCACCAGCAAAAGTAATTTCAAGGAGTCGAATATGCTTAAGAACCGGAAGCTCACCTGCAGCCACCTCATCCTCCTCGGGCTTGCCGCACTGGCTCTCCCGCTGCTGATTGCAAGCCCCGCAGCCGCAGCAGATAAAAAACTCACGGTCGGGGCCACCGAGGTTATCAGGGTGGTCGATGCCGATCTTGATTTTGTCGCCCGGATCGATACCGGGGCCCGGACCACTTCGATCAACGCCCAGAACATCGAGATTCAAAACCCGGCCGCCGACAAACGGGACAATGTCGGTAAAACCATCACCCTCGACGTGGTCAACGCCAAGGGCGAAAAGCGCCGCATCAAGAGCGAAATCGTCAAGGTCCTTGAAGTCCGCAACGCCCAGGGCACCGAACTTCGCTACATGATCCCCCTGACCCTGCGCTGGCACGGTATTGACAAATTGATCCGGGTCAACCTCCGGGACCGCTCGGCCATGACCTACAAACTCCTGATCGGACGGGACTGGCTGAAAGGAGATTTCGTCGTCGATGTGGGAAAAAATCCCGGAGGCAGGAAGTAAGCAACAGCAGTCCGGCGGGTTTTCCGGCTTGCTTTTCACGCTCCCCGATGGTCCCGGGAGCAATCACAACATTATCCATAGATAAACTATAGAGAAGCTAAGGAGTTACCGTTATGAGATTCAGGCAGTTCGTCCTTTTCCTGACCCTGTCTTTGGTGCTCGGTGCCTGTGCCGGCAGCCGGCCCGGACCCGCCCCGTCAAAACCTGAGCCCACTCCGCCCGCCAAAGTGGAAAAACCGGTCCCGCCCAAGGTGGAAGAGCCCCAGCCGAAAACCAGCCCAAAACCCTCCTATGAGACCGTGGTAAGCAACGGGGAAAAACTGCTCATCTTCGGCCAGGCCGAATACATCACGATTCTCCCGGGACGCATCCGCCTGCCGGCCCGGATCGACACCGGGGCCACGACCTCGTCAATCCACGCCGTCAACATCAAGAAATTCGAGCGCGACGGCAAGAAATGGGTGCGCTTCAGCCTGGTTCGGAGTGACGGCCGCAAGGTCCAGATGGAACGCCCCTGGATTCGCACCATCGAGGTCAAACGCCATGGCACCGAACAACAGGTCCGGCCGGTGGTCAACCTTGAGATCATCATGGGTCCCATCAAGCACAGAACCCAGTTCTCCCTGACCAACCGCGGCCAGTTCAAGTTTCCGGTCCTGATCGGCCGCTCGCTGCTCAAGGGGGAAGCCGTGGTTGACGTCAACCGGGAATATGTCCTTTCACCATTGAGCGGAGACAAGAAATGAGAAGTAAAGTCGAACTGACCCTGGTCATTGTCGCCCTGCTGATTATCGGAGCCGGCATCACCTATTACAAGATCGCGGTCTTGGGGTTTTCGATGCACCCGGACAGGCTCGAAACCGTCTGGAGCGTGGAAAGCACCATCGATTTCAAGGCCGACGGCGGCCCGGTCAAGATCACCTTCAACATGCCGGACAACTCCTACGGCCTGGTCGTAACCGACTTCCACGAGGAAAGCCCCGACTACAATTTCAAGGTGGTCGGCGAAAAATATAAACGTCGCGCCGTCTGGACCAGCAAAGGCAAGGTGTCGGGGCCCCAGCGGATCTACTTTCGGGCGGACATCTATCGCCGGGGCAACGCTTCGACGCTCGCGGGGGAACAGAAACCGGCCCTGCCCAAGATCAACCAGGACTACTACACCGGCATCTATCTCGATGCCGCCAAAGAACTCATCGGCATGGCCAAGAGCAAAAGCAAAAACTCTCTCGATCTGGCCTGCCGGCTGATCGACCTGCTCAATGCCCCGGAAAACCATCCCCAGGCCGGCCTGCTCCTGAAGATCAAGCGTGACACCGGCGGCCGCCTCGACCTGGTCCGCGACCTGCTGGCCATGGCCAGGATTCCCAGCCGTATTGTCCGGGGGATTTTCCTGCAGGAAGACAACCGCCTGAAAAAGCTGACCAGCTACCTGGAAATTTACACCGACGGCAAATGGAACCTGGTCAACCCCCGAACTGCCAAGGTCGAGAATCCGAAGGCCTTTCTGCTCTGGCAGAGAGGCGGCGAAGCCCTGCTCGAAGTCGAAGGCGGCAGCGACTCCAAGGTCCGTTTCACCTCGATGGCCAACCGGATCAGCGCCAACAAGGCGGCGATCAAGGCCGGCAAGCACAAACACTCCTGGCTCATCGACTTCTCCATCTACAGTCTGCCGCTCTACAGCCAGAATACTTTCAAACTGCTGCTTCTGATCCCCTTTGGCGCACTGGTGGTGGTCATCCTCCGCAACCTGGTCGGCATCCAGACGGCGGGAACCTTCATGCCGATCCTGATTGCCCTGGCCTTCCTCCAGACCACCCTGGTGGTCGGAATGATTCTTTTCATCACCGTGGTCTGCGTCGGCCTGATCATGCGCTTTTACCTGAGCCACCTGAACCTGCTGCTGGTTCCTCGAATATCGGCCATCCTGGTTTTTGTCATCTTCATCTTTCTGGCAATTTCGGTCATCGGCCACACCTTTGGCTATGACGCCGGCCTGCGGGTTACCTTCTTTCCGATGATCATTACCTCCTGGTCGATCGAACGGATGTGCGTGCTCTGGGAAGAGGAGGGCGGCAAGGATGTTCTGATCCAGGGCAGCGGCAGCCTGTTTACGGCCAGCATCGTCTACGTGCTGATGAAAAACCAGTTCCTGGGCAACCTCGCTTACTCGTTTCCTGAACTGCTTCTGATCCTGCTGGCCATCATTTTGATTATCGGCACTTACACCGGCTACCGCCTGAGTGAACTGCGCCGTTTCGAACCGATGGGCAGAGACTGAGGGAGGGGTGCCAAGATGCTGATTACGACTCCGGCCCGGCTGCGCAAACGCAACATCATAGGCATGAACAAGCGCAACGTCATCTACATAGGCCAGAACAACAAGCGTAAATATTACCCGCGCGTCGACGACAAACTGAAGACCAAGGTCCTGGCCCAAAAAGCCGAGATTGCGGTCCCCAGGCTGATCGGTGTGGCCCGCTACCAGAGCCATGCCAAGATGCTCAAGGAATTCCTGGCCGACGAACCCGCTTTCGTTATCAAGCCTTCGAAGGGAAGCGGCGGCAAGGGCATTCTCGTCATTGTCGGCCGGGATGGCGACTGCTGGCTCAAGCCGAGCGGAGAAAAAGTCGACGAGCGCGGCCTGCGCCGCCACGTCTCGGACATCTTGAGCGGCCTTTTCAGCCTCGGCGGCAAACCCGACGTCGCCATGATCGAAGAACTGGTCAACTTCTCCGACGTGTTCGACGGTTTCAGTTTTGAGGGGGTTCCCGACATCCGCGTCATCGTCTACAAGGGCTACCCGGTAATGGCCATGACCCGGCTCTCGACCCGGGCCTCGGACGGCAAGGCCAACCTTCACCAGGGTGCGGTCGGGGTCGGCATCGACATCGGCACCGGTTTCGCCCTGAACGCGGTCCAGAACGGCCGCCCGATCGAAATCCACCCGGACACCGGCAAGGTCTTGAAGGAACTCAAGGTCCCCGACTGGGCCCGCTTTCTTGAACTGGCGGCCCAGGCCTACGAGATGACCGAACTGGGCTATCTGGGTGCCGACATTGTCCTTGACCAGGAGAAGGGCCCCCTGATTCTCGAACTCAACGCCCGCCCCGGCCTGGCTATCCAGGTGGCCAACGACCACGGCCTCGAAGATCGGATTTTAACCGTTGAAGAGGAGTTCAGGAAGGTTTCCCGCCGGCCCCACGAACGCGTGGTCTTTGCGATGCAAAACTTCACCAGGCACGACCGGGAAGGAGAAATCGACAACTAGATGCCTGAATCCTCGAACGATATCTACCGCCGCCTCCAGCAGCACCTGGACAAATTCCCCATCGGTTTTCCGGCCGCCCCTTCGGGAGTTGACCAGGAACTGCTGCGCTATCTGTTCAACGAAACTGAAGCCCGGGTGGCCCTGGCTCTCAACCTGATCGGCGAGCCGGCCGCCAAAATAGCCTCCCGCCTCAAGCACCTTTCCCTTTCGGTCCATGAGCTCGAAAACCTTCTCGAAGAGATGGCCGGCAAGGGTATCATCAACAGCTACAACAAACGTTCCGGCGGCACTTACTACCATGTCGCCTTCCTCGCCATCGGCATCTTCGAATTCCAGGCCGAGCGCATGACTCCGGAGTTTTTCCGGCTTTTCAAGCGCTACCTCGACGAGGTCTTCCGGGACGAGCTTCTAAGCACCCGGATACCGCAACTTCGCACGATTCCCACCGCCGGCAGCCTGCTGCCTGACCTGGTGGTCGAAAACTACGACAATATCCGCACCCTGATCAATGAATTCGACAGCGACATCGCCGTGGCCAAATGTGTCTGCCGCGTCGCCCACGACAGTGTCGACGAACCCTGCCAGGTCACCGAAGACCGGGAAACCTGCCTGATCTTCGGCAGTGCCGCCCGGCGTTTTGTCCACCTCGGATGGGGCCGGATGATCACCAAAAAAGAGGTCTTCGCCATCCTGGAAAAGGCGGAAAAGGACGGCCTGGTCGTCCAGCCCTCGAACACCCAGAAACTTTTTGCCACCTGTCTCTGCTGCGGCTGCTGCTGTGAAATCCTGACCTCGGTCCGCCCCCTGGAAAACCCGGTCCAGTATTTTGCCACCAACTTCAGGGCCGTCGTCGACCCTGAAACCTGCGTCGGCTGCGGCAAGTGCGTCAAGCGCTGCCAGATGGACGCGGTCAGGGTCAGTGACGAAAAAAAGGCGGTCATCGACTACAGCCGCTGCATCGGCTGCGGGATCTGCGTGCCCACCTGCAAGCCGGAGGCCATCCGCCTGGAACGCACGGAGGACACCAGGGTTCCCCCCAAAGACAGCGCCCGCCTCTATCTCAACATCCTGAAAAAGAAGGTCGGCAGTACCCGCCAGATGATCATGTTGACCCGGCAGCTTCTGGGCCGCCTGATCTAAATACCGGAGGAAACACGCCTTGAAAAAAACCTCTTCCTTCCCGATGACGGTCAGGCTCATTGTCTGCCTGCCTCTCCTGCTCATGTTCGGGGCCTGTGCCGCCCGGCCGCCGGCCCCGCCGCCCGACCCCGGCCGGGTTATCATCGAAAAAAAGCACAGCTTTTACTATTTCGATATCAAGTACAGCGTCGGTCGCCTCAACGATCATCTCCGGGTCGTGGGCCTGATCGGCAACGCCGTCCCCACCGACCTCAACCAATTCATGGTCTTCCTCACGGTCAAAGATTCCGCCGGCCGCACGCTGGCTAAAACCTCAAGTAATTTCTTTGACGTCACCGACATGGAAAGCACCACTTTCTTCCTCGACCTGCCTCTCCTGCACGGCCCCTGCACCTTCAGTTTTCGCTGTGATTACGAACATTACGACGACATGGATGGGACTTGCCTGGGCCGGGCTTTCCAGGCCAGCGACTGGAACTACTTTGACGATCAAATCAACCTGCCATGAGAACCGGGGCGGCAAAAGCAGAGATTGACAATCCCCGATTTATCCATTAATAACAAAATAAATATTATCATTTCAGTTGTTTTTGCCAGACCAACATGTAAATTCTTACAGAGTAAGGAAAAAAACGTGAATAGCCACCACCCAAAACTGTTTTCCGGCCTCCTGGCCTGCCTGCTGGTCCTGCTCCTGGGGCAGCCGGCCCCAGCCGCCGAATACGGCTACCCGATCAAGGATCCGGTGGCCGCCACGATTCTCGGAACTCCGACAAAATTCCAGGTCAAGCTGCCGGCCAGAATCCGGGTCAAGGAGTACGAAACCATTACCATCTTCCCCAACCGGAAGGTTCCCGAGGTCTTCTGGTACAACGCCAAGCTCCGCTACGCGGTGGCCTGGCACCGTAAGACCGCCCCTGTTATGGTTCTCATTGCCGGCACCGGGGCGGGCTACGACTCGGCCAAGATGAAACTGCTGCAGAAAATCTTCTACCAGGCCGGCTTTCACGTCCTTTCCCTGAGTTCGCCGACCCACCCCAATTTTGTCGTTTCCGCCTCCAAGAGTTCGATGCCGGGGGAAAGCCGGGCCGACGCCGCCGACCTCTACCGGGTCATGGAAAAAATCTGGGAACGGAGCAGGAGAAAAGAGCTGGTTTCCGGATTTTACCTTTGCGGCTACAGCCTCGGGGCCGCCGAGGCCGCGTTTGTCTCCCGGCTCGACGAGGAACGGCAGGTTTTCCGTTTCCGCAAGGTCCTGCTCCTCAATCCGCCGGTCAACATCTACGACTCCGCGGTCCGGGTCGACAAACTGCTGACCGACAACATTCCCGGCGGCATGAAACATTTCAACGAGTTCTACAACAACCTCATTCACAACCTCACCAAGAGCTATCACAGCGGGGATTTCGTCGACCTCTCCTACGACTTCTTCTACCACGCCTATGACAAAATCATTCCCAACCCCGCCGAGGGCAAGGCGGTGATCGGCTTTTCTTTCCGCATCTCGCTGGCCAACCTGATCTTTACCGCCGACGTCATGAACAACCGGGGCTACATCGTACCCCGCAACCTGATACTTTTCAAGACCGACTCCCTGACCGACTACTGCAAAGTGGCGGCCGACTGCCAGGGCTTCGAGGAATACGCCAGGAAACTGCTCTACCCCTACTACCGCGAGCACGGCGGCGAACTCGATTTTGCCGCCCTCATCGCCCACAGCAGCCTCAAAGATATTGAAGACTACCTGAGAAACAGTCCCAAGATCGGCCTGATGAGCAACACTGATGATCTCATCTTAGGGCCCGGCGACATCGACTGGTTCCGCAGTG
>WFRT01000103.1 GCA_015486445.1 Pseudomonadota bacterium
GTCGAGAACATGATGAGCAACCAGGACGGCGTGGTGCTGCAAAACCAGGCCCGCCTGGTCCTGGGTTCCGGGGTTTCCCTGGGGCCGGTGACCGAAAGCCTGACCGTGGGCGAGCCGAACCTTTCCCTGGCGAAGTTTCCCCAGAGCTCCCCGGTCGATCTCGAGGCCGGAGATACGATTCGCTACCGGGTCGAGTTCGCCAACAACGGCCATACCACAGCCTGGCAGATGGACTGGCGCGACCAGCTGCCGGATGGTCTCTATATGATAAGCAATGCCGCTTTGGTTGTGCTGCAGGGGAATGTCACTCTTAATGGAAAGCCCGACCAACTGACTTCGGGAGACCTTGTGATCTCGACCACTGCCTCTCCCCAGGACACGATTTCCCTGCCGCTGTTTGCGATGTCGTCGGGCAGCCGTTTTTACGTGGAGTTTGACTGCCTGCTGGAGCCCGGGGTGGCGGCCGGGGAGCGGTTGAACAATACGACCAGCGTTGCCTATGCCAGCCAGCCCGCGGGCGACCATAACTCGGGGGTCAGGGACTGTGAAAGTCCGCCCTGTGATGATGACGACAGCAGCGTGCTGAACAACTACGGCGAATCCGCCTCGTTTGGATTCGAGGTTTCTTCCGACATCAGCATCGTCAAGACCCTTTTGTCCGCCCGGGATCATTTTACGATCGGCGAAGAGTTTACCTACAATCTCCGGGTCTGGGTGATTGAAGGGGTGTCGCGACAGGTTGAGGTGCACGACGACATCCCCGCCGGCCTGATCCTGGTGGGTCAGCAGGTGCTGCCGTCACCGGCGATCACTTTCAGCAAGCCCGGCACCCCGCAGGGCAATGTCTGGTTTGACCTCGGGGATGTTACCAATGCCGTCAACCACGATCCCGGAGACGATTATTTCGATGTCCGGCTCCAGGTGAAAGTGGCCAATGACCTCGACAATCAGACGGGCCGGTCGATTGCCAATTCCGGCTTTCTGCGCTGGGCTTCGGGGCCTGACCAAACCAGCGGGGTTGTTGCTGTCACGGTTGTCGAACCCGCGCTCGAAGTTGTCAAGACGGTTTCTCCATCCGTCCAGGTGCAGGGCGGGATGGTGACCTATACGGTTGATGTCTCCCATGCCTCGCAAAGCCGTGCCGACGGTTACGACCTCCTGATCCGGGATACCCTGCCGGCCGGGCTGACCTTTGTTTCCACGACCGAAGAAAACAATCACGTTTCCGGGCAGAATCTCGAATTTCGCCGGAGCGCCCTCGCCCAGGGCGACCCCTGGCAGTTTGAGTACACGGTCAAGGTTGAAGACGGCACACCGCCGGGAAGCCTCGAGAACCAGCTCAACCTGACCTGGTCGAGCCTGACCGGGGCCACCGGGGCCGGCGACAGCGGCCGGGATGGCAGCAACTGCGGCCAGACCAACCCCTTGAACGACTACTGCTTTGCCGCCCGGGTCCCACTCCAGGTGGCATCGCCGGCGATTGCCCTGGAAAAGACCGTATATGTCGGGCACGACGGCGGGGCCTCCTGTCCGGGCGACGAACTCGTCGAAGTCATACTCGGAGGCGGTGGTGGGTGTTTCCCGCCCAAGCCCAACAAAAATGTGACGTACTGTTTCAGGGTGATCAACCGGGGCGACAGTTACTTGACCAACATCTCCCTGACGGACACGGACTTGAAAATCAGTGAAGCCGAGATGACCTTGAAAAGTGGTGTCCTGCCGCTGGCCCCGGGAGAAAGCCTGGTCTATTACTATGAAACCACGGCCGACAGGGACCTGGTCAACCGGGCCCATGTCTGCGCCCAGCCGGCCGATGACCAGGGCCGGTTGATTCCCGGCGCGGACCCGGTTTGTGACGATGACCAGGCCGAGGTCAAGGTGGCCGGCATCCCCTCGCTGAACGAATGGGGCATGCTTGTGTTGCTGCTGCTGCTGAGCCTGGGCCTGGTCGCGGTTTCCCGGGGGAAACGGGATGCCTGGTTTCGCTGATACATGACGGTTGCCGGAAAACCGGTGCCGAAAACCTGGCTTTGCCGGTCGAAGGGCTGTCCGCCCCTTACCGCAACAGCTGTTTTTACTTGAAAAGGAGGTGCCAGAATGACTACAAACAGACGCACGGCCCTGGTGACCGGGGGCTCCCGGGGCATCGGCAAGGCCATCTGTGAACGGCTGGCCGCCGACGGCATCAATGTCGCCATCGGTTACAACCGCGATACGGAGACGGCTGAAAAGCTGGCCTTGGAACTGCGGGAAATGGGGGTAGAGGCGGCCGCCCTCCAGGGCAGTGTCGAAAATCTTTACGAGGTCAAGAAGGTTTTCAAACAGGTCAACGAACTTTTCGGCGGTCTCGATATCCTCATCAACAACGCCGGCATCACCGCCGACAAGACCCTGATCAAGATGGAACGCGAGACCTGGATGCGGGTTATCCAGATCAACCTGTTCGGCACCTACCACTGCTGCCGCGAGGCCCTGCCCGGGATGCTGGCCCAGGGCTATGGCCGGATCATCAACGTCAGTTCGATTATCGGCCTGACCGGCAACATCGGCCAGTCCAACTATGCCGCTTCCAAGGCCGGGGTCATCGGCTTTACCAAGTCCCTGGCTCTCGAGGTCGCGACCAAGGGGATTACTGCCAATGTCGTGGCCCCCGGTTTCATCGCGACCGAGATGACCAAAAAGATTCCCCCGAAGATCTACCGCAAGATCGAGGAAAGTATCCCCATGAAGCGGTTCGGTCGGCCCGAAGAGATCGCCCGGCTGGTCGGTTTCCTGGCCTCCGACAAGTCCGACTATATTACCGGCCAGGTTTACGGGATCAATGGCGGGCTCTATATGTAGACCGCCGTTTGACGGCCCGGGCCCCCGGGGGTCGGGAAAGTTTTATCTTTGCAGACGATGACGGGAGGTGGCGATGTCTGACGAATCAACCCGGAAGCGGCCGGAAGAGTTGGCTTATCGGGAACTGCTGAACAACCTGGAAGAGGTCAACCGGCGCTGTTGCGAGCTTTTTGCCGAAAGCGGCCGGATGGAGCCGGGCGGGAACCTGCCGCCGGCCGATCCTTTCAACCTGGCCGAGACGATGATGAAGCTCGGACTGGCGATGCTGGCCGATCCCGCCCGCCTGCTGGAGGGTCAGGCCGAACTGATGCAGGATTACGCCCGGCTCTGGCAGGAACTGGCCGCCCGCTGGGGTGAACGGCCGGAAGCCTCCGAGTCGCCGCCGGAGGAGGCGCGGGCAAAACCCCAGGACAAGCGTTTCAAACACCAGGCCTGGGAGGAAAACCCGCTGTTTGATCATCTTCGGCAGGCCTACCTGATGACGGCCGAATTCATTGAGAAAAAGGTTGCTGAAAGCAGCTTAGGGCTGGATCGGAAAGAGGCCCAGAAGGCCCGTTTCTTCACCCGCCAGTATATCGATGCCCTCTCGCCCAGCAATTTTCTCCTGACCAATCCCGAGGCCCTCCAGGAGACCCTGGAGAGCCGGGGCGAAAACCTGTTCCGGGGCCTGAAGAACGTGCTTGAGGACTTTCGCGCCGGCCGCATCCGGCAAACCGACACCGAGGCTTTCGAGATCGGGGTCAATATCGCCACCACCCCGGGCCGGGTGGTTTTCCGCAACCGCCTGATGGAGCTTATCCAGTACGAGCCGACCACGGCCACGGTGTTTCGCCGCCCCCTGCTGATCATTCCCCCCTGGATCAACAAGTTCTATATTCTCGATCTCGAACCCCGCAACTCCTTTATCGCCTGGGCTGTAAGCCGGGGCTACACGGTTTTCGTCATTTCCTGGGTCAACCCCGGGGCGGAAATGGCCGATACCGGTTTTGCCGATTACATGCGCGAGGGTATCTTTGCCGCTCTCGAGGCGATCGAACAGGCGACCGGGGAGCGCGAGGTGACGGCCCTGGGCTACTGCATCGGCGGCACCCTCCTGGCCTGCGCCCTGGCTTACATGGCCGCCCGCGAGGATGAAAGGATCAAGGCGGCCACCATGCTGGTGGCCCAGGTCGATTTCTCCGAACCCGGTGAACTCGGGGTTTTTATCGATAAGGCCCAGCTCGAAGCGCTGGAGCGGCGCATGGACGAAAAAGGCTATCTCGACGGGGCCGAGATGGCGACCGCCTTCAACCTGCTGCGGGCCAACGACCTGATCTGGTCCTACGTGGTCGGCAACTATCTCATGGGCCGCGACCCCTATCCTTTCAACCTGTTGTACTGGAACCAGGATTCAACCCGCATGCCGCGGGCCATGCACAGCTTCTACCTGCGTGAGATGTACCTGCACAACCGGCTGGTCGAGCCCGGCGCCATTGTTCTTGACGGTGTGCCTCTCGATCTCGGCCGGATCAGGGTGCCGATCTACCTGCAGTCGGCCCGGGAGGATCATATCTCCCCCTGCGCCTCGGTATTCAAAGGCCGGCATTTCTTCGCCGGGCCGGTGCGTTTCATCGTGGCCGGCTCCGGTCACATCGCCGGGGTCATCAACCCTCCCGCCGCCGGTAAATATTATTACCTGACCAACGAACGGGAGCCGGACGATTTCACCGCCTGGATGGCCGGCGCCCGGAAACATCCCGGCTCCTGGTGGGTTGACTGGCACCGCTGGCTTTACCGTCGTTCGGGGCGCAAGGTGGCGGCCCGGGTTCCCGGCGCCGGCGGGCTCCCGGCGCTGGAGGAGGCCCCCGGTTCGTATGTCAAGGGAAAATGACGGAAAGGCTGCCGCCGGGGCTCTGGGGCCCGACGCTTTCGGCCGCCTGTTAAGCTCGGTTGTCGAGCTTAACAGAAAATTTCTTGAAACCCTGATTCGTGAGTGGAACAGCGGCGAAAGCGGCCTGTTGCCGGCCTCGGCAAACCTTTTTTCAAAAGCCCGTCTGCAGGCGGGGGAGACGCTCGAGGGCCAGCCCGACCGGCTGCGGCTGCTGGCTACTTTCCAGGAGGCCCAGCTCAATTTCTGGCAAGCCC
>WFRT01000104.1 GCA_015486445.1 Pseudomonadota bacterium
GATGCGGCCGGCGATGGTCGATACCGGCCGGCTCGAGAGCGGCGAAGTCGGGTTTGTCGTGGCCGGCATCAAGACCGTGGCCGACTGCAAGGTCGGGGATACGATAACGACGGTGAAAAATCCGACCGCGACCCCGTTTCCCGGTTTCCAGGAGGTCAAGCCGATGGTGTTTTCGGGGCTTTATCCGACCGATTCGGTCCAGTACGAGCCCCTGCGCGACGCCCTGGCCAAACTCCGCCTCAACGACGCCTCGTTCACCTTCCAGCCCGAGACCTCGGTGGCCCTGGGCTTTGGTTTCCGCTGCGGTTTTCTCGGTCTTCTGCACATGGAGATCATCCAGGAGCGGCTCGAACGTGAATACCAGCTTGACCTGATCACCACCTCGCCGACCGTGGTCTACAAGGTCGAGCTCAAGGACGGGACGACGCTCGACATCGACAACCCGGCCAGCCTGCCGCCGGCCGGTGAGATCAGCACCATTGCCGAACCCATGGTACGGGCTTCAATCCACGTGCCCAACGAATATATCGGCAATATCCTCAAACTCTGCGAGGAAAAGCGCGGGACCCAGCAGGAGATCAAGTATCTCGACGAAACCCGGGCGATGATTGTCTACGATCTTCCCTTAAATGAAATCGTGCTCGATTTCTACGACCGCCTCAAATCGCTGACCCGGGGTTACGCCTCGCTCGACTACGAGCCCTGCGGGCACCGGGTGGCCAGCCTGGTCAAGCTCGACATCCTGATCAACGGTGAACTGGTCGATGCCCTGTCGATGATCGTTCACCAGGACCAGGCCTTCGAGAGGGGGCGGGAACTCGCGGTCAAGATGAAGGAGCTGATCCCGCGCCAGATGTTCGAGGTCGCGATCCAGGCCGCGATCGGCACCAAGGTGGTGGCCCGAACCACGGTCAAGGCCCTGCGCAAGAACGTTACCGCCAAGTGCTACGGCGGCGACATCACGAGAAAACGAAAATTGCTGGAGAAGCAGAAGGCGGGCAAGAAGAGAATGAAGCGGGTCGGCAAGGTGGAACTTCCCCAGGACGCCTTCCTGGCCATTCTCAAAACCTGACGCCGTTTAAAACTTGCCGTGCCCGCCCCCGGATTTGGCTGGATAGTTACTTCAACCCTTAAATTTGGCCGGAAGCTGATTTGTCGAATAAGATACCAGAAACCGTAAAGAGCAAGGGCGTTTTTCGCGAGTACGCGGAATCGATCGTCATTGCCATCCTCATCGCCCTGTTTATTAGGGCTTTTGTCATCCAGGCTTTCAAGATTCCCTCGGGTTCGATGAAGCCGACCCTGCTGATTGGCGACCATCTCCTGGTCAACAAGTTTATCTACGGGATCAAATTGCCTTTTATCGACCGTAAGTTCCTGGTCTTGAGACAGCCGCAGCGCGGCGACATAATCGTTTTCATCTTTCCCCGGGACAAGGAGAAGGATTTCATCAAGCGGGTGGTTGGCACCCCCGGGGACACGGTTGAAATTCGCCGCAAAAAAATATATATCAACGGCAAGCTCTGGGACGACCCGTACGGGGTCTACAAGGAGCCCGAGGTCACCAGCCTCGTGCCCCGCGACAACTTCGGCCCGGTAGTGGTGCCGAAGGATCATGTTTTTGTCATGGGCGACAACCGGGACCGGAGCTACGACAGCCGTTTCTGGGGGTTCGTGCCGATCGACCAGATCAAGGGCCGGGCCATGATTCTCTACTGGTCATGGAACCGGAACGGCAAGGGCCTGCTGGGCAAGATACGTTTCAAACGCATTGGCCGGATCCTGCATTAGCGCATCGGCTGTAAAGGAGGTTTCAGTGGTGGAGGGCAAGACCATCTGCGACGCCCGGGAAATGAACCGCATTCTCGAAGGGATGGCGGACAGGATCCTGGAGCGCAACCGGGAACGGTCCAGCCTCGCCCTGGTCGGCATCCTGACCCGGGGGGTCTGCCTGGCCCGCCGGCTGCAGAAGCTGATAGCTGAAAAAGGGGGCCGGGAACTGCCGCTCGGGATTCTCGACATCACCCTATACCGCGACGACCTTTCGCATGCCACCCACCATCCGGTTCTGCGCCAGACCGAGATTCCGTTTTCCCTGGACGGGGCCACGGTGATTTTGGTTGACGATGTGCTGTACACCGGGCGCACGGTCCGGGCGGCGATGGACGGCCTGATCGATTTCGGCCGTCCCCAGAGCATTCAACTGGCGGTTCTGGTCGACCGCGGCTGCCGGGAACTGCCGATTGCCGCCGATTATGTCGGTCTCGAGATTCCGGCTTCGCCGGACGACAAGGTCATGGTCCGGGTCGAAGAGAGCGATGGTTTCGA
>WFRT01000105.1 GCA_015486445.1 Pseudomonadota bacterium
GTCCTGCTGTTCGGGATTCCGCTCTACATCTGTGCTACCGCCTCGACCCCGATCGCCGCGGCCCTGATCCTGAAAGGGGTGAGCCCGGGAACCGCGCTGGTTTTTCTGCTGGTCGGCCCGGCCACCAACATCACCTCGCTCTCGGTCCTGGTCGGTCTTTTGGGAAAGCGGGCCAGCCTGCTTTACCTTATATCGATCGCCGTGGTCAGCGTGGCCTGCGGCCTGCTCCTGGACCGGGTCTATGCCGGCCTCGGCCAGGTTCCCGGGGCTGCCATCGGCCAGGCCGGCGAAACCCTGCCGGGGGCCCTGATGACGGTTGCGGCCCTGGTCCTTACGGCCCTTTCCCTGCCCCCTCTCTACCGGATCGTCAAGGGCTGGTTCGCAGGGCGCGGGCCCGGTGGCGGTGAAGGTGACGGTGGGGAAGAGGGAAGCTGCGGCTGCGGCCACCAGCACTGATTCCAGGCTTTCCCGCGAGCCTGTAAACGTTAGCAAATAAACTGGTAACTATTCAGCCAACTCCGGGGCCACAGGCGCGGGCGCGGCTTTTCTTCGCTCAGCGTTAAGATTTCTGTTTTTCCACGCGCTCGCTTCGCCCGCATTGCAAAACTCGCTTACGCTCAGACAGTTGCAATGCTTATGGTCTCCCGCTCGCTGGGAAAAACGACGAAATCTTTCCGAAACCGCTCAGAAAAACCGCTCCCGCCCCCTCCTGAAAGAGGGGAGATAAAATTTAGCTGAATGTGACAAGAAGGAAATATGACCGACAGAAAAAAAACGGCGGCGGCCCCCGGGATCAAGCCCCAGCCTCTGGCCGCCCTTTCGCTGGCCGCCCTCGGGGTGGTTTTCGGTGACATCGGCACCAGCCCCCTGTATGCCATCCGTGAATGTTTCCACGGTGAATACGGGATCGTCCCGACCCCCGACAATGTCATCGGCGTACTGTCACTGATGTTCTGGGCCCTGACCATCATCGTGTCGCTCAAATACCTGACTTTCATTCTCAAGGCCGACAACCGGGGCGAGGGCGGGGTGATCGCCCTGACCTCGCTGGTCCGGCCCCGGGGCCTCAAGAATCCGGCCGGCCGGCCCCTGCTCGTGGCTTTCGGCCTGTTTGCCGCCTGCCTGCTTTACGGCGACGGCATGATCACCCCGTCGATCTCGGTGTTGAGCGCCATCGAGGGCCTCAAGGTCCTCTCCCCGGCTTTCGCCCCCCTGGTCATTCCCCTGACCATCGTCATCTTGGTCCTGCTCTTTTTTTTCCAGAGCCGGGGCACGGCCCGGGTCGGCGCCCTGTTCGGGCCGATTATCCTGGTCTGGTTTACAACCCTGGCCCTGCTCGGCATCGGCCATATCATCGCCACTCCCCGGATTCTCGGGGCCCTGCTCCCCTGGCACGGGATCGCTTTTCTGGCCCGCAACCACCTGCACGGATTTCTCGTTCTGGGCGCGGTTTTTCTCGTGGTTACCGGGGCCGAGGCCCTGTACGCCGATCTCGGCCATTTCGGCACCCGGCCGATTCGCCTGGTCTGGTTTTTTTTCGTCCTGCCGACCCTGCTCTGCAACTACTTCGGCCAGGGTGCCCTGCTGCTGGGCAACCCGGCGGCGGCCGCCGACCCTTTTTTCGCCCTGGTTCCCGGCTGGGGGGTGATCCCGGTTCTGGTGCTGGCCACGGCGGCTACCATCATCGCCTCCCAGGCGGTGATTTCCGGAGCCTTCTCCCTGACCCGGCAGGCGATTCAACTGGGCTACCTGCCCCGTATGCGGATTGTGCACACGGCGGCCCGCCACATGGGCCAGGTCTACGTTCCGCTGGTCAACTGGATCCTGATGGTCTGCACCGTGAGCCTGGTGCTCGGCTTCCAGTCCTCGAGCCGCCTGGCCGCCGCCTACGGCGTGGCGGTGACTTCGACGATGCTGATTTCAACGATTCTTTTCTATGTCGTCGCGTGTGAGAAATGGCATTGGCGCAAGAGCCTGGTCATACCTTTGTGCGCCCTTTTCCTGGTGGTCGACATCTCTTTTTTCCTCGCCAATATCAGTAAAATCCTGCACGGGGCCTGGTTTCCGCTGGTCATCGGCGCCTTTATCTTCGCCCTGATGATGATCTGGCGCCGGGGCCGGAAATTGACCCGGGCCGGGATCCACAGCCTGACCATGCCGTTTCCCGCTTTCCAGGAGCGGATCGAAGCCCAGCCGCCGCAGCGGGTCAAGGGCCAGGCGGTGTTCATGACCGGGGCCCCGGACCAGGTGCCGATCGCCCTGCTCCACAACCTGAAACACAACAAGATTCTCCACTCCGAGATCGCCCTGCTCCACTTCGACACCGAGGAACTCCCCCGGGTGCCCAACGACCAGAAGGTTACGGTCGAAAAGCTGGGCGGCGGCTTCTACCGGGTGACCGCGGCCTACGGCTTCATGGAACGGCCCCATATCGACAATCTCTTTTCCCTGCTGCGGGAAAAGGGGCTCGAATTCGAACTTGACGAGGTCGCCTTTTTCCTTGGCCGGCTCAAGCTTATGACCGGCGCCGGGCCCCGGAAGATGCCGGGCTGGCAGGCCCGGGTGTTCATCTTTCTGGCCCGCAACGAACTCGATGCCGCCAGCTATTTCGATGTTCCGGTGTCACAGGTTGTCGATCTCGGGGTGCCGCTGGAAATCTGAGGCAGGGGTTTTGTGCCCCAAGCCCGGGCTTAGGCTTTTTCGGCGCTTTCCCGGACCGCGGGGAGACCGGGTCGGCCGGACCCGGCGAGGAGGAGGGATACCGTGGAGGAATTCAAACTGGATTCGGAGCTTGAGTTTTCAGCCCGCCGGGTGGAAGCCGTAATCGTGGAGCCCGGGGAGCCCGGGGCGCGGCAGCCGGTTGCCAAGCCGGTGGAGATCCGCTTTGACCCGATCTCCGGCCGCAGCTGCCGGATCACCTACGCCCGGGCCGCGACCGAGGGCGCGGCGGACCTGCCGCAGCCTCCGCCGGCGGCCCGGGAGTCCGCCTCCTGTCCCTTCTGCCGGCCCCGGGTCGAACAGTTGACGCCGGCTTTTCCGGCTGAACTCTCGTCTGAGCCCCGGCTGCGGCACGGAAAGTCGATCCTCTTTCCCAATCTTTTTCCCTACGGCCGCTATTCGGCGGTCTGTGTCATCGATGACCGGCATTTCGTTGAAATCGGCA
>WFRT01000106.1 GCA_015486445.1 Pseudomonadota bacterium
CCGGCGGCCGGTGGGAACGAAACCGAAAGTTCGGTAGAGGTTGATGGCGGCGCGGTTGGTTGCCGCGACTTCAAGGTGCAGGGTTTCGATCCGGCGACCGACCAGTTCCGCTTCGAGTTCGGCGAGCAGCCGTCCGGCCAGGCCCCGGCGGCGGTGGGCAGGGGCCACGGCAATCCGCAGGAGTTCGGCTTCCGGGGGGAGAACCCGGGCACAGAGCCAGGCCGCCGCCGGGCCGGAAACCGGCCGGGCGAGGCGAACCAGCGATAACGGCCGGGCCAGTTCGTCGGCCAGCAGCTTTTTTGACCAGGGCCTGGCAAAAGAGCTTTTTTCGAGAGCGCAGAGAGCTTCCAGGTCATCCGGACAGGCCGTAACCAGGGTTATTTCCGGATCACAGCCGAAGCTCATCTGCCGCAGTCGGAGGGGTCGCCGGCCAGCTTGTCCAGGGCGTGCGGCAGGGCCGGGGCAACGACTTCGAAACACTCCCGGGCGGCCTTGGGACTGCCGGGAAAGTTGATGATCAGGGTGGAGCCGCGAATCCCCGAAACCGCCCTGGAGATCATCGCGTGGGGAGTGATTTTCAGGCTTTCGTGGCGCATCGCCTCGGCAAAGCCCGGGGCCGGCCGCTCGATTACCGCGGCGGTGGCCTCGGGAGCCAGGTCGCGGGGGGAAAAACCGGTGCCGCCGATGGTCAGGACCAGGGCGATGTCGCCCCGGTCGCACCAGCCGACCAGGGCTTTGCTGATCCCGTCGGGATCGTCGCTGACCAACTCCTCCCCGACCACGACAAAACCGCCATGCTCTTCCAATGCGGCTTTCAGAACCGGCCCGCTCAGATCCTTACGCTCGCCCCGGGCGCCGCGGTCACTGATCGTCAGGATCGCACACCGGTGCTTCATTTTCGCCCCCTTTACGCATATACTTGTATTCAATGCCGTCGATCAGGGCCTGCCAGCTGGCCTCGATGATGTTGGTAGAAACCCCGACCGTACCCCACTTGTTGCCGTGTTCGTCCCGGGATTCAATCAGCACCCGGGTGATTGAACTGGTGCCCTTGTCGGAAGAAAGGATCCTGACCTTGTAGTCGTCGAGGCGAACATTTTTCAGGTCGGGATAGAATTTTTCCAGGGCCTTGCGCAGGGCCTTGTTGAGGGCGTCGACCGGCCCCTCCCCGACTGAGGCCGTGTGCTCGGTCTCCCCGCCGACCTCGATCATCACCGTGGCTTCGGTCAGCGGCGGCCGGTCATGGCGGAACTTGTTGACGTTGACGCGAAACCCCTTGAAGGTGAAGATCGGGCGGTAGCGGCCGGTGGTCTTTTTGACCAGCAGTTCGAACGAGGCCTCGGCCCCCTCGAACTGGAAACCCTGTTCTTCGAGTTCCTTGATCCGTTTCAGGATTTCGGCGGTCTCCTCCCTGGTGCCGAGGTCGAGATCATATTCCCGGGCCTTGTAGATGATGTTGCTGCGGCCGGAGAGGTCGGAAACCAGGACCCGGCGCTGGTTGCCGACCATCTCGGGGTCGATATGCTCGTAGGTCATCGGGTTTTTCTGCACCGCGCTGACGTGGATGCCGCCCTTGTGGGCGAAGGCGCTGCGGCCGACGAAGGGCTGGTGCCGGTTGGGCCGTTTGTTGGCGATTTCGTCGACATAGCGCGACAGCGAAGCCAGCTTGCAGAGGTTGTCAGGGTTGATGACGTTGTAGCCCATCTTGACCTGGAGGTTGGGAATAATCGAGGTCAGGTTGGCGTTGCCGCAACGCTCGCCGAAACCGTTGATCGTACCCTGGACCTGGCGGACCCCGTGCCGGACCGCGAGCAGGGTGCCGGCGACCGCGGTTTCGGAATCGTTGTGCAGGTGGATGCCGAGGGCGATCTCGTCGCCAAGTTCCCGGCGGACGATGTCTATGATGCCGGTCAATTCGTCGGGCAGGGTGCCGCCGTTGGTGTCACACAGGACCAGGACCTGGGCCCCGCCCCGGATGGCCGCCCGCAGGGTCGCCATGGCGTATTCACGGTTGTTTTTGAAACCGTCGAAAAAATGTTCGGCGTCGTAGAAAACCTCGTCCATGCGGCCCTTGAGATAGGCCAGCGAATCTTCGATGACCGCAAGGTTTTCGTCAAGGGTGATGTGCAGGGCGTCGCTGACATGGAAATCCCATGATTTGCCGAAAATGGTGGCCACCTCGACCCCGGATTCAATGATCGCCAGCAGGTTGGGGTCCTGGTCGGGCCGGTTTTCCAGCTTGCGGGTACTGCCGAAGGCGGTGACCCGGGCATGCTTGAGATCGACCTCCCTGATCTTGTTGAAAAAGCTGAAATCCTTGGGATTGGAGCCGGGCCAGCCGCCCTCGATGTAGTGAATGCCGAACTTGTCAAGCCGTTTGGCGATACGCACCTTGTCGTCGGCCAGCAGCGAGATGTCCTCGGCCTGGGTGCCGTCTCGCAGGGTGGTATCGTAGACCTTAATCATCTTCGTTGGTATCCTCCCCGGCGAGCTCAAACTCCTGGTGCAGGATCCGCACCGCGAGCTCGGTATATTTTTCCTCGATAACGCAGGAGACCTTGATCTCCGAGGTGCTGATCATCTTGATGTTGATATTTTCCCGGGCCAGGGCGGCGAACATCCGGCTGGCGACATTGGCGTGGGTGCGCATGCCGATGCCGACGATTGAAACCTTGGCGATATTGCGGTCGCCGACAACCTCACAGGCCCCGATCCGGTCGTTGATTTCGTCGATCGTCTCCAGGGCGTGTCCGTAGTCCAGCTTGGGCACGGTAAAGGTAAGATCGGTAAGGCCGTCGGCCGAGATGTTCTGGATGATCATGTCGACAACGATTCCCTTGTCGGCGATCGCGGAAAAGATCGAGGCGGCAATGCCGGGCCGGTCGGGAATCCCGCAGATTGTAATCTTGGAATCATTTTTGCTGTAGGCGATACCGGAGACAATGGCCTTTTCCATGCACTCTTCCTCCTTGCAGACGACAGTCCCGGGACTGTCGGAAAAACTTGAACGAACGTGGATCGGAATCCCGTATTTCTTGGCGAATTCGACCGAACGGATCTGGAGCACCTTGGCCCCGAGACTGGCCAGCTCGAGCATCTCCTCGTAGGAGATGTGGGTCAGCTTGCGGGCCTGGTCGCAGACATTGGGGTCGGTCGTGTAAATACCGTCGACATCGGTGTAAATCTCGCAGACATCGGCATTGAGCGCCGCGGCCACGGCCACCGCGCTGGTGTCGGAACCGCCGCGGCCCAGGGTTGTGATGTCGCCGTTTTCATTGACTCCCTGGAAACCGGCGACGACCACGATGTTGCCGTCGTTGAGGGCCTGCTTTACCCGGTGGCCGCCGATCTCGGTGATCCGGGCCCGGCTGTGGTCGCAGTCGGTGCGGATCGTCACCTGGGATCCGAGCAGGGAGATCGCTTTCGCGCCCAGGGCCTCGATGGCCATGGCCAGCAACGAGCTCGAAACCTGCTCCCCGGAAGAAACCAGCATGTCGTGTTCGCGCCGGTTGTGCTCCGGGTTGATTTCATTGGCCAGGTTGATCAGCCGGTCGGTCTCCCCGGCCATTGCCGAGACCACGACAATTACCTGGTTGCCCTCGCGCATGGTCTTGACGACCCGCCGGGCAACGTTGCGGATACGCTCGACCGAACCCACCGAGGTCCCGCCATATTTCTGTACCACAAGTCCCATGACAAAAACTCTTCTTTCTAATAAACTCAGGCTGGAGGTTGAAAATCCTTATCCGCCGGGAACGCGGCAAACCGGGCCGATCCCGCAGGAGCTATCACTTTTATTGGATTTGCTTCAAGGTGTCAACTTAAACCCAACCCCGGCGCCGGGGAAAATGGAAAAGTGCCGCTTTTTCCGATCGGGACGGCCGGAAAACTTGCACAACCGTTATTTCTTATGCTAGATTACTGAACTTGCAATGTAGTGTAAATCATTTTACCGACAATCTCGAAAGAAACCAGGCAGGAGAGTTGCAATCATGTGCCAGTCAAACGCTTACCTTGTCGATCAGGCGGGCAACGAAAAACTCATCATGGAAGATGTCTCCCTGATCACCCCGCTGGAAAACGGGGACACCGAGCTTGTGGGCCTGTTCGGCGACCGCCTGACGGTCAAGGCCGCAATCCGCGAGATGGATCTCTTGAAACACCGTATCGTCATGGCGCCGACGACCGGCGGATGACCATCCCGCAAACGCTGTCTTGTCCATCTTTACAACTTCAGACCACGAAACAGAGGACCGACCAATGACGGAAATAAAAGTTAACCTGAGCCAGGATCTGAAACCGGTGCCGGAAGACGACAAACTCGGTTTCGGCATCCATTTTACCGACCACATGCTGGTCATGGACTACAACCCGGACCAGGGCTGGCACAACCTGCAGATTACTCCTTACGGCAGTATCGAGGTCGACCCCTCGATGATGGTTCTGCATTACGGCCAGGCCGTTTTCGAAGGCATGAAGGCCTTTCGCGCGAAAGACGGCGGCATCAACATTTTCCGGCCCCGCGACCATTTCCAGCGCTTCAACAACTCGGCCGCCCGGGTCTGCATTCCCGAATTCGACATCGAAGAGTTGCTCGGCGGCCTCGTGAAGCTGCTCGAAATCGACAACCGCTGGGTCCCCTCGACGCACGGCACCGCCCTCTACATCCGGCCCTTCATCTTCGCCACCGACCAGTTTCTCGGGGTGCGGCCTTCGCATACCTACAAGCTGATGATCATTCTCTGCCCGGTCGGCGCCTATTATGCCGAAGGTTTCAACCCGGTCAAGATAATGGTCGAAGACAAATACGTCCGGGCCGTGCGCGGCGGCATCGGGGCAATCAAGACTCCGGGCAACTATGCCGCCAGCCTGCTGGCCGCGGTCGAGGCCAAGGAGAAGGGCTTCACCCAGGTACTATGGCTCGACGCCATCGAGCAGAAGTGGCTCGAAGAGGTCGGCACCATGAACATCATGCTCAAACTCGGCGACGAAGTCATCACCCCGCCGCTCAACGGCAGCATCCTGCCCGGCATTACCCGGGATTCGACCATCAAGCTGCTGCAGCAGTGGCAGGTGCCGATCAGTGAAAAACAGATCAGCATCGACGAGGTCATGGCGGCGGGTCACAGCGGCCTCCTCAAAGAGATGTTCGGCACCGGCACCGCGGCCGTAATCTCGCCGGTCGGCTCGATCCACTACCGTAAGGAAAGCGTAGTCATCAACCACGGCCAGGTCGGCGAACTCTCACAGCGGCTGTTCGATGAAATCACCGCCATCCAGTACGGCGACAAGGCCGACGCCAACCACTGGATTGAAACCGTCACGATCTAACCGGAAGCCTTCCCGACTGTGGCAGGCACTTTTCCCGCCACCACTATTCGGCCGGTCCCAAACCCTCCATCTCCGTCCGGGACCGGCCGAGGAACATTCCTCCATGCTGAACACGGCAATCGTCAACCTGGGCTGCCCCAAGAACGAGGTCGACGCTGAAAAGCTGGCCTTTCTCCTTAATGAAAACGGCTTTTTTCTGGTTGAACCGGATAAAGCCGAAATTATTGTCGTCAACACCTGCGCCTTTATTCAACCGGCCATCGAAGAGGCCATCGACACCATCCTCGAGATGGCCGAATTCAAACAGCATCGTTGTCGCTGCCTGGTGGTCAGCGGATGTCTGCCGCAACGCTGCGGCGCCGAACTGGCTAACGAAATCCCTGAAATCGACCTGCTTTTCGGGGTCGCCGACTGGGACCGGATAGTGCCGGCGATCAGGGATTTCAACTCCCGGCAAAAACCGGGCTCCCCCCGGAACCTGGTCGGCCGCCGCGACTATTCCCAATGCCACGCCATTCCCCAGCTGGTCACTCCGCCGGCCGCCTGCGCCTACCTGAAAATCGCCGAGGGCTGCGACAATCGCTGCACCTACTGCATGATCCCGATGATCAAGGGGCGCCAGCAAAGCGTTCCGTCCGGGCTGCTGCTGGCCCAGGCCCGCCGGCTGGCTGAAGAAAAGGGCATCCAGGAGATCAACCTGGTGGCCCAGGACCTCACCGCCTACGGCAGCGACCTGGAAGAAGAAACCGAATTCTGCGACCTGCTTGAGAAACTCTGCGAAATCCCCGGAATCGGGCGCCTGCGCCTGCTCTACGCCTACCCCGGCCGCATCACCCCGAGACTGATCGAACTGATACGCTCCAGGGAACAGATATGTAATTATATTGACATCCCGATCCAGCATATCAACGACAGGATCCTCGCCGCCATGGGCCGCCGGGAGCGCGGGGATGCCATCCGGCACACCCTGATACTCTTGAAAGAGAGCATCCCCGACCTCTACCTGCGCACCACCGTCATGGTGGGTTTTCCCGGAGAAAGCGCCGCCGCCTTCCTGGAACTGCAGGAGCTGGTGAGCAGCGGCCTGTTCGACTACCTGGGGGCTTTTTCTTTCTGGCCCGAGGAAGGCAGCCCGGCCGCCAGACTTCCGGACCAGGTTCCGCAGCCCCTGAAAGAAGAAAGGCTGGCGGTCATCCTCGAGACCCAGAAGGAGATCACCCGGCGGCGTCTTAAAGCTGAAATCGGGCGCACCCGCCGGGTCCTGGTTGAAGGCTTAAGCCCGGAAAGCGATCTTCTGCTGGCCGGCCGCACCGACTTCCAGGCCCCGGCAATCGATGGCACGACCTACATCACCGAAGGCGACACCCGGGTCGGGGAACTGGTTGACGTCGAGATTCACGACAGCCACGAATTTGACCTCTTCGCCCGCATCCCTGGAAACGACCAGTAAATTTTCTTTCGGCCTGGCACAGATTTAGCTCTTACCAATTCAGCTGGGGAATAATGGATGGCAAATTTTGCCTATACCCGGGCAATAACCGACAACGAAGCCCTGATCAGCGGAGATGAATACCGCCACCAGGCGGTCGTCCTGCGGCGCAGGACCGGGGATATCATAAATCTGCTCGACGGCCGGGGGAACCGCTACCGGGGAGAAATAAAAAAACTCGACAAATCCGCAAAAATCATGCAGATTACGATTTCCGGGCGCGAGAGCTGGCCTGAACCTCTCCCGCTGGAGCTGCTGGTGGCTCTCCCCCGCCACCGCAAGCTCGATGACATCATTGAAAAGGCGGTTGAACTCGGAGTTACCCGGATCACTCCCCTGCTGACGGAAAGAACCGTGGTCCGGATAGAGCGGGAAGAAAAGGCCCGCACCCGGCGGCAGCACTGGGAAAAAATCGCGATCGGGGCCTGCAAGCAGTCCGGCAATCCCTTTCTCCCGGAAATCGAGATGCCGAAGGTTTTACCGCAGGTGCTGCCGGCCCGGGAGGAAACCGGCTGCGACAACATTGTCCTGCATCCCCCGGCCCGAGACCATAACGCCCCCGGCCTGGCCAACCTGGACCTGCACCCCGAACTGCCAACCCGGCTGGCCTGCGGCCCGGAAGGGGGGTTCAGCAATCAAGAGATGGAACTTTTCCGACAGCAAGGCTGGCAGGTGGCCGGGCTGGGAAAGCGTATCCTGCGGCTTGAAACCGCGGTGGTCGTGGGCTTGGCCCATATCCAGTTCCGCAAAAACACCCTGTAAAGATTTATTTGGAGGATTGTTTTATGAAATGTCCTAAATGCGGTTACACCAGTTTTGACTATCTCATGGAATGCAAGAAATGCGGTGAGATCCTGGAAAATTGCCGCCGGGCCCTGAATCTCAAGATGACCGAACCAATAATTTTCACCAACCTGGAAGAGGCGGAACCGACTTATACGGAAAATGACGATTTGCGTATCGCGGAAAGCCTCAAGGAAACCGAGATCGACCAGGAAACAATTCTCCTGGGGGATTTCCAACCGCCCATAGACGATGTCCAGGTGCCGGAAAGCACCGCAAAAGAGCTGGAAGACTTCGACCTTGAGCTGGACACCCTGACCCCGCTTACTTCCGAAACCGCCGGCGGCAAGGCCGAAGACATAACCTTCAGCGGCTTCAGCGGAAATGATGACGGCGGCGACGGCCCGGTGGTTGGCGATGCGGCAACTGCAGACGCCGGCGAAAACCTGCTGGAGAGCAATTTCCAACCCGAAACCAACACCAAAGCCACCGCCACCAACGATGGCATCAGCGGCCTCAATCTCGACATGGAACTGCCTTTCGATTTTTCGGAACCGGACACCCCGGGGCTCCAGGGCCAGGGCAAAACCGGCGACGCGGCCACCGGAGCCGGCGTGGTTGAACTCAACCTCGACGATGACGAAAGCCTGGACAAGATCCTGGCCGACCTGGATGCCGACAACGACAAGCAATAGCGAAACGGCAGGAAATCCGGGCGGCAATAGCGAAAAATGCCACCGGATGACAGGGTTCCCACCCGGGAAAGGGTGACACATCTTGTAAACTGGATAAAAAAAGCCGGCAGAGTTTTCTGCCGGCTTTTTACTGCCCTAATAAATTTTTTTACCCGCAGGTTTCACTCTACTTTTGAGGAGTTCCCTTCTGCCCCCCGGCAGTCGGAACGGAAAGTTCGTGCAGACCGTTGGTCACATCCCCAAGGCCATCCTCCCCGGCGGGGTTGGCGCCGTTTTTTCCGGCCCAGGCGTCGGCCAGGGAGTCCGCGATCCGGTAGCGCAGAAAACGCTCGCCTTCCAATCCGGAAAAGACCTTGCTGGCCTGGGCTTCTTCCTGCAGGGCCTGGGCCTTGATCTTGCTCCGGACAAGAATGATCTCAGACTTGATAGTCTCGGCCTTGACCCAGTTCCGGGCCGCCACGACCTGGGCTTCGGAAGCCAGGATGGTGCTCTGCTTGCGGGCCTCGGCTTCCTGCAGGGCCACCAGCTTGCGCCCCTTGGCCAACTCTTCCATCTCCTGGGCCTTGACCTTGGCGGCCTCGAGTTTCACCCGGTTGATCTCAATCAGGGCCTGGGCTTTCTTGATCTCGTCGATCTTCTGCTTGAGAGCTTCGGAGAAATGGAATTTGTCACATTTGAAAATCGTCAACTCGAGTCCCCGGTCGGCCAGCTGCGAATTGACCTGGCTTCTGACCTCGTCGACAAATTCATCCCGCTTCCTGCCGTCCATGAAATCGAGGGACTCATGGGAAGCGGCCAGAGCCTTGGCCGAGGTCGCTACCAGTTTGCCGACCAGCTTGGCGTAACCGCCATTGCCGAGCGCACTGACACAAACACAGGCCTTTTGCGGAACGACCCGATACCAGGCGGTAAATTCGACTCCGACAGTATCGCCGTCCCTGGTGCCCAGAGCCAGACCGGGTCCCTGAGCTTCAGGATCGGTCAGCTGGAGCTCTTTCTCACTGACATCGACCACCGTCAGGGTCGCTGATATCGGATTGTAACCGGAAATGAACCAGTAGTGTTTACCGGGCTCCAGAATTTCACATTCCTTCTCCGCCCCGCTTCCGGAAACCACCACGCCCCGCTGATTGGCTTCAATCACCGGCCCATAGTAGTAACTGGCCGCAACCAGCGCGGCGACCCCGAGAATCACAACCAACAAGACCAGCAGTTTTATCAGTTTGCTCATAATTGTTTATCCCTGAAAGAAAAGATTTCCGACCTAGGCTCTATAAAAAGAATATACAGAGCTTATTCCCTTACCAAATCATCGAGGCTTTCGTCAACCTTTTCAAAATTTTTCCCGGCCGTAAAAAACCGACCGGGACCCGAGACCGGGTTTCTTTTCAGGCCCGCGCCTGCAGAACTAGATTGAACCCTTGCCTTTCCTGACCACAACACACTCTTCCCCGGTCAGATCGAGAATGGTCGAGGACTCCGAAACGATATTGCCGGCGTCGAAAAGGTAAGCCACCCGGTTTCTGAAGCTGTTTTCGAGCTCGGCGATCATATTTTCGCCGGCCGCTGAGTCCTTGACGCTGAGAGCCAGCAGCGCGGTTCCCAACTCCCGGGGAAGCTCCTGGCAGGCGGGCTCGTCCGGGGCCCTGACGCCGACCGTGCGGCGCCTGGTCAGGACCATCTTGGGGACCATCCTGGAGGCCGGAAGTATAAATGTGTAAGGCCCGGGAACCAGGCTTTTCATCAGGCGGTAGGCCGGGTTGCCAACCGTGGCATAGAGACTGATGTCTTTCAGGTCGGCACAAAACAGGGTGATTTTCTTTTCACTTTTCCCGGAATTCAAGGCGTACAGGCGATTGATCCCCTTCTTACTGCCCAGGGAGCAGACCGCGGCATAATTGGTGTCGGTTGGAATAATGGCCAACTCGCCGTCGTCAAGGGCTCCGACCACCTGCCGAAGCTGCCGGGCCTTGGGCAGGCCATTGTAGAGATGCAGGATTTCCATTCCGGGCCTCAGCCGCTAGTCATCAGGATCTTTTTTCCGGCCGAAAATCCGGCAGACAATGATGCTGATTTCATAAAGCATGATAATCGGAATCGCCATCATCATCTGGCTGGCGACATCCGGGGGAGTAAGCACGGCGGCAACGACAAAGGCGATGAGGATCGCGTACTTGCGCTTCCTGACCAGGGTCTTGTAATGAATCAGGCCGAGCAACGAGAGGAAGGCGGTAACCACGGGAAGTTCAAAAACCAGGCCGAAGGCAAAAAGGAGACGAACCGAAAACGAAAAGTACTCCCGCACGGTCGGCATCGGGCGAATGAAATCGTTGGCAAAATCGATAAAAAATTTGAATCCGAACGGAAAAACCACGAAATAGCCGAACAGCGCCCCGCCGATGAAAAAAACACTGGCAAAAAAAACGAACGGCAGCACGTAGCGCTTTTCGTGGGCATAAAGACCGGGCGCGGTAAATCTCCAGATCTCGTAGACCACCACCGGGAAGGCGATGAAGAAGCCGGAAAGCAGGGAAAGTTTGAGGTAGGTAAAAAAGGTCTCCGCCAGGCCGGTGAAGATCAGGCCGGTTTTCGGCGGCATGACTTCCAGCAGCGGGGCCATCAACAGCTTGAAAAGCTGCTCGGAAAAAAAGTATGAGCCAACGGTGGCCACGCCGATGGCGATAAAACTGACAATCAGGCGTTTGCGAAGTTCCTCGAGATGGTCGGTCAAGCGCATCTCGCACTCTTGCCGGTCTCCATTGTCGGCCCCGGGGATTTCCTTTTCCTGGTTCTGGTCGGCACTCATACTCGGGACTACGCCTTCTCTTCCCCAGTAGCGGTACCGGTTTTTTCAGGGGCGGATGCTTCGGAAACGGGGTTGATTTTTTCACTGGAAACGGTTTCCACCGGACCGGAGTCCTCAGCGCCCGTCACCGCTTCCGCGGGCGGGTCTTCGGGATAGCTGATCTTTTCCACCCGAACCGGCCGCGGGTTGGGGTCGGCGACCGGGCTCCCGGCAGCCGGATCATCGTCCTGGTAGATGCTCTCCTTGAACTCGTCCGCGGTCCGCCTGAACTCGGCCAGCCCCTTGCCCAGGGTCCGGGCCAGTTCCGGCAGTTTCTTGGGACCGACCACGAGCAGGGCGACCACCAGGATCAAAAGAATTTCCGTCAGTCCAATGCCAAACATACCTGTTCCCCTTGCCTTACCATTGAATTTCAAAGCAGATCATCGGTGAGGTTATTTACGTTTACGGCCACTAAATGTCAACTCATAAAATAGCCGCTTAAAAGATTTCCGCCCCGCGGTTTCGTAAACCATTTTAAATCCTGCCGGGAACCGCTGTACAAAGCCACTTCCACGACCTCGAACACCCGACAAAAAAAGGCCGCCTTTCTCAAGGCGGCCTCAAACAAGCACTGCAGGCAAAACTCTTACTTTTCTTCGATCGCTTCGGTCGGGCAAACCTCTACGCAGGAACCACACTCAACGCATTTGTCCTGATCGATTTCATACTTATCGCCGACTTCATTGATCGCATCTTCGGGACACTCTTCCGCACAAGTACCACAGGCAACACATTCGTCATTAATTACGTACATTCTATCCTCCATTTTGATGTTCCGTGCTCCACCCTTCCCTCAAGGCTGTGTGAATCACGAATTTTAATTGACCGCCACCCAAAAGCGGTCCGTATAAAACCTTAAACCAAAACCTCAAGAACAAAGCTTAAACCATTAAATTGACATAACTTCTTTTTCTTTGTCAGCAATAACTGCATCCACCTTTTTGACAAATTCATCGGTCAGTTTCTGAACCTGATTCTGACCTTTCTTGTTTTCGTCTTCAGTTATGTCCTTGTCTTTTTCGAGAGACTTAAGCATCTCGATAGCATCACGGCGGTTGGAACGCAAAGAAATTTTACAGGTTTCGCCGATTTTTTTCACCACCTTGACCAATTCCCTGCGACGCTCCTCGGTCGGCCGGGGTATGGCCAGGCGAATCTGCTTGCCGTCGTTGGTCGGGTTGATACCCAGGTCCGACTTGTTGATAGCTTTTTCGATTGCCGGAATCACCGAACTGTCCCAGGGCTGGATGGTAATCATCCGGCTCTCTGGAATCGCCAGCGAGGCGACCTGGTTAAGCGGCGTCTGGGTGCCGAAATAATCGATCTTGATGCCGTCCAGCAGGGAGAGTGAAGCCCGCCCGGTACGCACCCGACCCAACTCCCTCTTCAGGGCTTCGATCGCCTTTTCCATACCGGCTTTGCATTCATCCAGAACTTCGTTGACCATTTCCTGGCTCATGACAAGAATCCTCCCTTTCGTCTACCCTACCCGGGTACCGATATCTTCACCGCAGACGACCCGGCGAATGTTGCCGCGGCGCGTCAGGTTGAAGACCAGTATCGGCAGGTTGTTGTCCATGCAGACCGAAATCGCCGCCGAGTCCATGACCTTGAGCCCGCGCTGCAGCACATCCAGGTAGGTCAGGTGCTCAAAACGCCGGGCCCCGGGGTTCAACACCGGGTCACTGTCATAAATGCCGTCGACCTTGGTGGCTTTGAGAATGATCTCGGCCTGAATTTCCATGGCCCGCAGCGCCGCCGCGGTGTCGGTGGAAAAAAAAGGATTACCGGTTCCGGCCACGAAAATGACAATCCGACCCTTTTCCAGGTGGCGCACGGCCCGCCGCCGAATGTAGGGCTCGGCAACCTCGTGCATTGAAATCGCCGACAGGACCCTGACCTTGACCCCGAACCGCTCAATCGCATCCTGCAGGGCCAGGCCGTTGATAACCGTGGCCAGCATGCCCATGTAATCGGCGGTTGAGCGGTCCATGCCCCGGGCCGAGGCGCTGATGCCGCGAAAGATATTGCCGCCGCCGATAACAATCGCAATCTGCAGACCGAGCTTTTGCACCTCGACAATCTCTTCGGCAAAACCGGAGATTACTTCGGGGTCGATCCCGTACTTCCCGGAGCCCATCAGGGCTTCGCCGGAAAGTTTCAGCAGAACCCGGTTGAAAACCGGGCCGCTGCCGGAATGACAGTCAGAATCGGACATACGGACTCTTTACCAGGGAAGCGGAAACCCGTACAAGGGCTTCCTATTTCAACTGTTCCGCGACTTCCGCGGCCAGATCGCAGCTACGTTTTTCCAGGCCTTCGCCCATGATGTAGCGAACATAGCGGCGAATGCTGATATTCTCGCCGGTCTTGGCGATCATCTGCTTGACGTAATCTTCAATTGTGATATCGGTATCCTTGACGAAGGGCTGCTCCAGCAGGCAGTTCTCCTTGAAGAACTTCTCCATTTTGCCGTCGATAATCTTGTCGACGATCTTTTCGGGCTTGCCGCTGTCCAGGGCCTGGGTCCGATAGATCGAACGTTCGGCCTCGACCGTCTCGGCCGGGACATCTTCACGCCGCAGGGCCACCGGGGCGGCGGCGGCAATATGCATGGCAATATCCTTGACGAAATTGACGAAGTCATCGGTCCGGGCCACGAAATCGGTTTCACAGTTGACTTCGACCATCACCCCGATCTTGCCGCCGGCATGAATATAGGAACTCACCAGCCCCTCGGAGGTGACCCGGCCGCCCTTTTTGGAGGCTGAAGCCAGACCTTTTTCCCGAAGATAGGTTACCGCCTCTTCCAGGTTGCCGTCCTTTTCCTTCAAAGCACCCTTGCAGTCCATGATGCCGGCACCGGTCTTCTCCCGCAACTCCTTGACCATTGCCGCTGTAATCTGAGCCATGATTAATTCTCCAGCTATTTTCTGATGGCAGCGGCCCGAACCCGGCCCGAAGGGCACGGCACCGGCCGCCGTTCGGCGGCCGGGAGGGGGCTCGTCGCCATGTCGGTTAATTGTTTTTTTAGTCTTTTTTCTAGGCCTCGGCTTCCGCCGCAGCCGCTTTTTCCTCGGTCTCGGCCGGTTTTCCCTCGGCCGCGGACTCTTCTCCAACCCGTTCGACAATCGGCATCCTGGCCCCGTCGTCGATCACGGCTTCGACCTCCTCTTCCTCACGGGCCCGAAAACGTTCTTCCCGCAGCGCCTTGCCCTCGACACAGGCTTCGGCCATGCTGTTGCAGAAAAGTTTGATGGCCCGGATGGCGTCATCGTTGCCGGGAATCACGTAGTCGACCAGGTCGGGGTCGCAGTTGGTGTCGACGATCGCCACCACCGGGATACCGAGTTTGTTGGCCTCGGCCACGGCAATCGCCTCGCGCTTGGTGTCGATAACGAAGATACAGGCCGGAACCTTTTTCATGTTCTTGACCCCGCCCAGGTTTTTCTCCAGTTTCTCCCGCTTCTTTTCGAGCTGAAGAACCTCTTTCTTGGGCAGCAGTTCGTAGGTTCCGTCTTCTTTCATGGCCTCCAGCTTGCGCAGCCGGTTGATACTCTTCTTGATGGTATCGAAATTGGTCATCATACCGCCGAGCCAGCGGTTGTTGACATAAAACATCCCGGCCTTCTGGGCCGCTTCCCTGATGCTTTCCTGGGCCTGCTTCTTGGTGCCGATGAAAAGCACGTCGCCGCCCTCGGCCACCATTTCGACAATCGCCTTGTAGGCGGTGCGATAGAGCTTGATGGTCTTCTGCAGGTCAATAATGTAGATCCCGTTACGCGCCCCGAAAATGTATTTTTTCATCTTGGGGTTCCAGCGCTTGGTCTGATGCCCGAAATGGACTCCGGACTCAAGCAGCTGGCGCATTGTCACCATAGCCATACTTGTTTCTCCTTGGATTTCAAGATGTTGGTTGATCCTCCGTTCTCCGAGAAAAAACCACCGGACCACCCGGCACCACGGTTTTTCCATTCCAGCCGACCCGGTTTGCGGTCCGCCCTGCAGGCGGAACCCGACCCGGGTCCGGAGCCTCGCCGGAAAACGTGCGAATTTGAACGCGGCCTAGTTACCACAAGGAGGCCCGCTTTGCAAGGGGAAAAGCGACCCATGAACCGGGTCCGAAGAAAAGTCAGGCCGCAAAAAAGCCGGCTTATGAGCGGCCCAGGATTTTCCGGGCTTTCTCCACGTCAGCAGCGATCAGCCGACAGAGTTCTTCGAGGCTTGAGCATTTTTCTTCGCTGCGCAGGTAGGCGACGAAAATCACTTTAATTTCCTGATCGTAGAGATCTCCGGAGAAGTCAAGAATGTGGGCCTCGACCGTCAGCCCGGTATCCCCGAAGGTAGGATTATGGCCGATATTGACGACCCCGGGATAACGTTTTCCCCGAACCTCGACCCAGACCGCGTAAACCCCCTCGCGGGGATAGAGCTCGACCTCGGAAACCAGGTTGGCGGTGGGAAAACCCAGCCCTTTGCCCCGGCCCTTGCCCCTCACCACCCGGCCGCTTATGGCACATGGCCGACCCAGGAATTTCGCAGCCCTGGCAATCTCTCCCCGCATGATGGCCTCACGGATCTTGGTGCTGCTGACCAGTTCGCCGTCCAGCCTGAATGGCGGGGCGACCACGACGGAAAAACCGTACTCCTTACCGAAAGCCCGGAGCCGATCTATCGTCCCCTCCCGGTTGCGGCCGAAAGCGTAGTTCTCTCCAACCACGACCACCGCCGCCCCCAGGTGCTCAACCAGAACCTCGGCCACGAATCTTTCCGCCGTCAGGTCGGCAAAGCGGTGGTCGAACGGGGCGATCACCAATTCGTCGACGCCGCATTCGCCGATCAGCCGGGCCCGGCGCTCCTCGGAGGTAATCAGGAAAACCCGGCGCTCGGGAAAAAGCAGTTTGACCGGGTGCGGCCTGAAGGTCAGGACCGCGCTGGCCAGCCGGCGGCGGCGGGCGCAATCGACCGCCAGCTGCAAAAGCGAACGGTGTCCGAGGTGGACACCGTCGAAATTCCCGATCGCCAGCACCCGGCTGCGGGCCGGGAAACGGCATTCCCGGTAGTCGTTGTAGATGCGCATGAATTACTTGAAATACTTGAGGAAATCGCCGTTTTTTTCCAGCACCAGGGTGGAGCGTTGCTCCAGGGCCTTCTCATAAGCCTGGAGCGAGCGGTAGAAGTCATAAAAATCGGGATCCTGGCTGAAAGCGTCGGCGTAGATCTTAATCGCGGCCTGATCGCCCTGCCCCTTGATCAGCTCGGTCTTTTTGAAGGCTTCGGAGATAATGATGGTCCGCTCACGGTCGGCCTGGGAGCGAATCTTCATCGCCGTCTCCTCACCCTCGGAACGGTAGCGCTTGGCCTGGCGCTGACGCTCGGCCTGCATCCGGGTATAGACGTGGATCTCGTTTTCATGCGGCAGGTCGGCCGCCTTGATGCGGACATCGAGCACCTTGATGCCGTAGGCGGCGGACGCCTTGTTGCTTTCTCTGGTCACGGTTTTCATGATTCGCTCGCGCACCTTGGAAACGATGTCGTTCAAGGTCTCCTTGCCGAGTTCCATCCGCAGCTCGGAGTAGATGATGTCATCCAGCCGGGACTGCGCCCCGGCCTCGGTGCGCACCGACTGGTAGAATTTCAGGGGGTCGACAATCTGCCACTTGGAGTAGTTGTCGATCACCAGGTTTTTCTTGTCCTTGGTGATGATCTCGGCCGGGGCGGCATCATAATGGAGCAGGCGCTGGTCAAAAAGGATCACCTGCTGGAGAAACGGCACCTTCAGGTTGAGACCAGGCTCCTTGATCACCCGCACCGGTTTGCCAAGCTGCAGAACCAGAGCCTGCTGCGTCTGGTCGACGACAAAAAAGGCGTTGAAGGCAAAAAGCAGGACCACCACGGCGATTATCAGGGCTAATCTTAAAATCTTCATTACTTGACCCTCCCGACCTTGGGTGCGGCCGCATCAGTTTTGGCGGACCGGGTCTTTTCGAGATATTGGGGCCGGGCTTCCAGGGGAAGCAGCGGCAGCAGGGAACGCTTGACTCCGGGATCGATGATGATCTTGTCGACATCGTCGAGAACTTTCTCCATCATCTCGAGCCGCATGCGCTTGCGGGTAATCTCGGGCGCCGCCCGGTAAGCCTTGAGGTTGGCCAGGAAGCGGTTGGCTTCACCAGAAGCCTGGTTGATGCGCTCGGCCTTGTAGGCTTCGGCCTGGTTGATCATCTGCGAGGCCCGGCCCCGGGCCTTGGGCAGAATCTCGTTGCTGTAGCTTTCGGCCTCGTTGATCATCCTGATCTTGTTCTCCTTGGCACTGGCCACGTCCTGAAAGGACTTGATGACCTGCTTCGGCGGATGCACGTCCTGGAGCTGGATGGCAACCACCTGGATCCCGGCCCGGTAGCTGTCGAGGATACGCTGCAGCAGTTTTTCACAGTCGTTCTGAATACTCAGCTTGCCGGTGGTCAGGACGGTGTCGATATCGTTCTTGCCGATAATCTCGCGCATCGCCGCCTCGGTGGCGACCCGAACCGTGGCCGTCTGGTTGTTGATATTGAAAAGGTAGGCCACCGGGTCGCTGATCCGGTACTGGATGATAAACTGGGCGTTGACGATATTTTCGTCCCCGGTCAGCATCAGCGATTCTCTCGGCACCATCTGATAGCGGGCCGGCGGGCCGGCGGAGATGGTCCGGAAACCGATCTCCAGGCGCTTGACCTGGGTTACCTTGGGTCGGAGCACGGTTTCGATCGGTTTCGGCAGGTGCCAGTGAGGCCCGGGGGACGTGGTATAGACCGCCTTGCCGAAACGTTTCACGACCCCGACCTCGTCGGCTCCGACGATATAGAACCCGGTTGCCAGCCAGGCGATGAGAACGATGGCCAGAACCAGCAGGGGGCCGCCGGGAGGGCCGGATGAGCCCCCCTTCCCGTCCCGGTTGAAAACCTTCTTGACAAGATCTTCGATATCGGGCGGGGTTTTCTTGCCCTTGCCGTTATCGTCATCGTTATATTCCCAGGACATCGGCATACTTCCTTACCTCCTGCTGTAAAAACTTTTCGCCCGCCAGGGCCTTGGTATAATGGTTTTTATATTGCCTGCGTTACTTAAGTTATGCGGCCGGGAAAAGTCAACCCCGCATTCCCGGTTTACTGCCCCAGGGGCATGACGTCACACCCCTTGGGGGGCACGAACATGAAGAAAGCCTGCGGCCGGGGCCTGGTCAGGGGGCCGTCCCAGCGATAGGTTATGGCGATCCGGTTGGCGAAAAGATCCACCAGCCGGGTTTCCGTGAGGTTTAAGTCGGGTTCGGAAAAATAGATCTCCAGGCGTTCAAAAGGCGGTGCCTCAACCCCTTTCTTCGGCACCAGGACAAGCTTCAGTCGCTGTTTGCCGCGGCTGACTTCAAGATCAAAGCCCTCAACCTGGCCGTTTAACCGGGAAAGCAGGTTGACGATGATCCGGGCCTCTTTCATATCCTTGACCGAACCGGTCATGACCTGGTTGAGATCGGGGGTGTAATACCAGATGCTGCGACCGTTCGATACCAGGATCTGCTTTTCCGGCTCGGCATATTCCCAGCGCATCTTGTCCGGTCCCTGAAGCCAGATTCGGCCGCTGGCCACCATGGTGTCGGTGCTGTCGGCAAAAACCGTGGTCTGGGTAAAATGGCCCTGCATGAGTTCGGGCCGGCGAAATTTTTCCCGGATCCGGGCCAGTGCCCGCTGCCGCTCTTCACGGCTAAGGACTGCCGCAGCCTGGTTGCCGGCCGCCGGTTTCTGCACCCCGGCTGCCACCTTTTTCCCGGGCCCGGCCTTTCCGGCCGCCGCCCCGCCCGCACCGGCCGGGGCGCCGAACCCGGCCGCGGCCGGAAACAGAACCAAAAACAGAAGCGGGAAAAACACCGCGGCAATTCTTTGCCACCATCTATACGACATTAGAACAGACCTCGATAAGGATAAACCATTTTATCCGGCTGCTGAATTAAAAAGATAAAAGGCGTCGACAGTTCGCCGTGGTGGCCGCGGCCACCGCCTCTGGGGTGGTACCCCTGATTTCGGCGATTTTCCGGGCCACGTAGGCGACATAAGCCGGTTCATTGCGCCGGCCGCGCCGGGGTACCGGGGCCAGGAAGGGAGCGTCGGTTTCGACCAGGAGATCATCGAGGCTCAACTTCATCGCCACTTCCCGCTGCACCTCGCTGCGGGGAAAGGTAATGGTCCCCGGCAGGGAGATCAAGAACCCCAGGTCGACAAAACGCCGGGCCCAGGCGTAGTCGGCGGAAAAACAGTGGATAACACCACCGTGCCGGCCGCCGTCCTCGGCCCGGATGATGTCGTATACCTCCCGGTGGGCCTCGCGGTCGTGGATAATCACCGGCAGTCCGAGTTCCGCGGCCAGGTTGAGCTGGCGGGCGAATTCCCGGCGCTGAACCGTCTTCGGGGAGTGGTTGTGATAATAGTCCAGGCCAATTTCCCCGTAGGCCACGACCCGGTCGTCGGCGGCCAGGGCTTTGAGCCGGGCATAAACGGCCTCATCGGCATCCTTGCTTTCATGCGGATGGATGCCGACCGCGGCGTAAACCGTGCCGGGAAAACGGTGGGCCAGCTCCACGGCCCGAATCGAATCGGCAGAATCGGTGCCGACAACCACCATCTTTTCGACCCCGGCCGCCCGGGCCCGGTCGACGACCTCGGCATAATCTTCCTTGAACTGAGCCAAATTGAGATGACAATGGGAATCAATCAGCATTTAACAATCTTTCATCAGCCGCCGGAATGACGACCTCAATTCTCATGTAATATTAATGTAACTATTCAATCGAATAGTTTACCTTCAGGAATCCCTTTCCTCAAAGTTCTCAAATTCCCGGACAAACTCGGCCAGGGCCGCAGCGCTCAGGCGACAGAGATCACGGCCTTTTTCGGCGTTGGCCGGGGCCGGGTCGCCCCAGACTCCGCCGGGCCAGTAGGCGGTCTTGTTGCGAACCAGGATGAATTCGGGGAAATCGGGAAATTCCCGCCCGGAAGTTCCTTTCACCAGGGCCGGGAAAAGATGCTGGATCCGGGAGGTTTCAACCTCTCCGGCATGGGAGTCGCCCTCGGTAACAATAATCCGGCGGCCGGCCCGGCAGCAGAAATCGTATTCGTTGATCACCGCCACCCGAATTTCGGCAAAGCGTTTCAACATCTCCTCACCGGCTTCGACCAGGGCCCCGATATGGGTCTTGCCGGCATGCCCCGAGATCAGGACGAAATTGCGCAGACCCTGCTCGTAATAACCGCAAATGAGGTCCCGAACCAGGGCCCGGAAGGTATCGGGAGCGAGGCCGACGGTTCCGGGATGGGACGACGTGCTGCGGCAGATGCCGTAGTGGACCGGCGGCGCCACGAAGCTCGGATGCAGCTCGGCCGCGGCCTTGACCACGGCATAGACCTGCATCGTATCGGTGTCCAGCGGCAGGTGGCTGCCATGCTCCTCGGTCGAACCGAAGGGCAAAAAGATCGTCCGGCTTTTCTGCAGTCCGGCGACAAATTCCGGCATCGTCATGTCACTGATAATCACAGCGTCATCTCCGGGTCAGGATTAAACAGCGCTAAGGAGAAAGTAAGCGCCCAGGAACAAACTGGCCAAGTGAATCTTTGATTCTAACATAATTGGAGAGGATAGCAAACCGCTTCTTTTGCCAAAGCTCTTTTTGATGTTGAAGTCTGCTTTAAGCTATGGTAGTTATCCGCAGAATACAAAGGTTTATAATACGTTGTCGGCAACCTCGAAGCCCAAACCCTTCAAGATCATGCAAGGAGGAAGAGCATGGAAATAAAACTCTCCCGGCGGGTCCAGCAGATCAAGCCCTCCCCGACTCTGGCGATCACGGCCAAGGCCAAAGCCATGCAGGCCGAAGGCATCGACGTGATCAATTTCGGTGCCGGCGAACCCGATTTCGACACTCCCGACAACATTAAAAAAGCCGCGATCAAAGCGATCGAAGAAGGTTTCACCAAGTACACCGCGGCCCCCGGCATTCCCGAACTCAAGCAGGCGATCTGCGCCAAGTTGAAGAGGGAAAACAATCTCGAGTACACAGCCAGCGAAATCATCGTCTCCTGCGGCGGCAAGCACTCGTTCTACAACCTCGCTCAGGCCCTGCTCGACCCCGGCGACGAGGTCGTCATCCCGGCCCCGTACTGGGTTTCCTATCCGCCGATGGTCTCCCTGGCCGGCGGCGTGCCGGTCATCATCGAAGCCGGCCAGGACCAGGGTTTCAAAATCACCCCGGGACAGCTCGAGGCGGCGATCACGGAAAAAACCCGGGCCGTGGTCATCAATTCCCCCTCGAATCCGACCGGCGCCGCCTACACTCTGGAGGAACTCAAGGCCCTGGCCGAAATCGTGGTCAGGCGCGACATCCTGCTGATCAGCGATGAAATTTACGAACATATCATTTACGACGGCTTTGCCCAGTTCAGCCCGGCCCAGATCGGCCCCGAGGTCAGAAAACGCTGCGTCATCCTCAACGGGGTATCAAAATCCTACTCGATGACCGGCTGGCGTATCGGCTTTACGGCCGGCCCGGCCCCGCTGGTCGCGGCGATGACCAAGATCCAGAGCCAGAGCACCTCGAACCCGACCTCGATCTCCCAGAAAGCGGCGGTCGAAGCCTACAACGGCCCCCAGGACTACGTCAAAAACGTTCTGCAGCATTTCGACGAACGGCGCCGCTACATTGTTGCGGCTCTGAATGAAATTCCCGGGGTCAGCTGTTTTACCCCCCAGGGTGCCTTCTATGCTTTTCCCGGGGTTAAGGACCTCTTCGGCCGGCAGTGCGAGGGCCGGGAAATCGACTCCTCGCTGACCTTGTGCGAACTCCTCCTCGACCGGGCCCGGGTTGCCGCGGTTCCCGGTGAAGCTTTCGGCGCCCCGGGCCACCTGCGCCTCTCATACGCCACCTCTCTCGACAATATCAAAAAAGGAATCGACAGGTTCTCAGATTTTGTTAAAGCACTGTCTTAACCTGTTCAGAAACCTAAACACAAATTTTTTCAGCCCCCGCAAACCGGCGAACGCGATTACCGCGGCGCCGGTTTTCTCTCTTTAAGGACGACAAAGTTTAACCATGATCTCCGTCTCCGAACTCAGCAAATCCTACGGCGGCCAGGTTCTGTTCAAAGATGTCAGCCTCCAGTTCGACCCCGGCAACCGCTACGGGGTCGTAGGCCCCAACGGGGCCGGCAAGTCCACCTTCCTGCGCATTCTCTGCGGCCAGGAAAGCCCGGATTCGGGCGCCGTGACCCTGCCGGCCCGGATCCGGGTCGGAACCCTCAACCAGGACCATTTCGCTTTTGAAGAACAGATCCTGATCGATGTCGTCATGCAGGGCCAGCCCAACCTTTACCGGGCTTTCCGGGAAAAAGACAGGCTGCTCGAAGAAAAAGAACCCGATGCCGACCGCATCATCGAACTCGAAGAGATTATCCAGCACCACGACGGCTACCAGGCCGAAAGCCGGATCTCCGAAATGCTGGAAGGCCTGGGAATCGACACCCCCTACCACTGGCAGCCGATGCGGGTGCTTTCCGGGGGCTACAAACTCCGGGTCCTGCTCGCCCAGTGCCTTTTCAGCCGGCCCGAAGTGCTGCTCCTGGACGAGCCCACCAACCATCTCGACATCATTTCAGTCCGCTGGCTCGAGGAGTACCTGGTCGCTTACAAGGGCACAATCATCGTTGTATCCCACGACCGCGACTTCATCAACCGGGTGTCGACCCACATCGCCGACATCGACTACCAGGCCATTAAAATCTATCCCGGCAACTACGACTACTATCTCAAGGCCCGGGAGCTTGAAGACCTCCAGCGGCGCCAGGAATCGGAAAAAGCGGAAAAAAAGATCGACGAGCTTCAAGCTTTTGTCACCCGCTTCAAGGGCAAGGCCACCAAGGCCCGCCAGGCCCAGAGCAAGATCAAGCAGATCAGCCGGATGGAAAAAGAGATCGTCAAACCGGTCTACTCCTCCCGCATGTATCCCCGGATCCAGTTTTCCTGCTGCCGCCCTTCCGGAAAAACCGTGCTCGAGGTCGAAGCCCTGAACAAGGCCTACGGCAGCAAGCAGGTTCTGCGCGAGGTCACGTTCACAGTCCAGCGCGGTGAGCGTCTGGCCGTCATCGGCCCCAACGGCATCGGCAAATCGACCCTGCTGAAAATCATCATGCGGGAGCTTGAAGCCGACAGCGGCAAGGTTGCCTGGGGCTACGAAACCTGGCCCGAATACTTTTCCCAGGACCATCGCGAGTCGATCCCGGGCAACACCACACCCTACGAATACCTTTACAGTTACGGTCCCGGCGAAAGCATCGGCACCATTCGCGGGCTCCTGGGCAACCTGCTCTTTTCCGGCGACGACGTCCATAAAAGCACGGCCGCGCTTTCCGGCGGCGAAGCCGCCCGGCTGATCATCGCCCGGCTGGTTTTGAAAAAAGGCAACGTCATGGTCCTCGACGAACCCACCAATCACTTAGACCTCGAGTCGATCGAAGCTTTCATCGACGCCCTGGCCGCTTTCGAGGGGACGATTATCTTCGTCAGCCACAACCGCTACCTGGTCAACCGCCTCGCCACCCGGATCCTGGAACTCAAGACCGACGGCTTCGACACCTTCCCCGGCACCTACCAGGAGTACCTGGAACATTTGGGCTGCGACCATTTGAGCGGCGCCGCGGCCCCCGCCGACCCTCCCCCGGCCCCGAGCCGGATGCGAAAAGATGAAAGCGGTGAACCCGGGCGAAACAAAAGTAGTGCTGCAGCCCAAAAAGAGAAGAAGGAAAAACCGGCCCGCAGACAGCCGACCCGGGACAAGATGCGGCGCAAGGAGCTGAACCGGCAGCTCCGGCCCCTGAAGAAAGAGAGTACGGCGGCCGAAAGCCTGTGCGAGGAGCTGGAAAAAGAGGTCGAAAGATTCAACCGGCTCTTTTCGGAGCCCGACTACTACTCCTCGACCTCGCCGGAGACCATCAGGAAACACGCCGCGGAAAAGAAAGAGACCGAGGAAAAGCTGGCCTGGGCCTACCATAAATGGGAACAGCTCAGCTCGGAAATCGAGGCCCTGGAAAAACAGTTTTCCGGCAACCCATGAGCGAATCGATCAGCCGGGCCCGGAAAAAGATTGCCGACCCGGCCCTGCATATCATCCTTTTCGAGCCCGAAATTCCGGCCAACACCGGCAATATCGCCAGGCTCTGCGCCGCCGCCGAACTGCCTCTGCACCTCATCCACCCGCTGGGCTTCAAAACCGACGACCGGCACCTGAAAAGAGCCGGGCTCGACTACTGGTCCGAGGTCGAGGTCCACGAACACCGGGATTTTTCCGCCTTCCGGAAATTCTGGCAAAAGCTCAACCCCGGCCCGGCCCCGATTATCGCCTTCAGCGCCCGGGCTTCGGCCAACTACGCCGCAAGCGGCCGGCCGGCCGTCGGCACGGGGCTGCTTTTCGGCCCCGAAACCCGGGGGCTTTCCGAGGAGTTGACCGCGGCCTTTTCCACCTTCTGCATCCCGATGCGGGGCCAGGTAAGAAGTCTCAACCTTTCCACCGCGGTCGGCATCGTCACCTACCATTACCTGCAGCAGCTCGATATTTTCGGGCCGCAGCAACCCTCCTGAACCGGCAGAATCGTTCCGGCCAAAAAATCGGCAAAAAAATTTATCTGCTTGACTTAGGTCAAGTGAAAACCGCCCGATACGGATTAAAAGAGGATTAGCTTAATCAATTTTAGTTGGAAACCTTCACAACCTTCAGATTTCTAAGGAGAGTAAACATGTTCTGTTTTCAATGTCAGGAAACCGCGAAAAACCAGGGTTGCACGATCAAGGGTGTCTGCGGCAAGCCGGAAGAGATCGCCAACCTCCAGGATCTTCTCATCTATACCTTGAAGGGAATCGCCGTTTACGGGGAGAAGCTCAAGGAGTTGGGCGTCGTCGACAAGGCGATTGCCAAGTTCGTCGCCGAGGGCCTGTTTACGACGATTACCAACGCCAACTGGGACGACGCCAGCCTGACCCGGATGATTTCCGAGGCTTTGGCCCGCCGCGACCAGCTCAAAGAGCAGTTTCTCAAGACCTACAAGGAGAAAAACGGCAGCGATTTTAACGGCGAACTGCCCGATGCCGCGACCTGGAGCGGGGATGAAAGCAGCTATGCCGAAAAGGCCAAGAGTGTTGGCGTGCTGTCCACCGACAACGAGGACGTCCGTTCCCTGCGCGAACTGCTGACGATCGGCCTCAAGGGAGTGGCGGCCTATGCCGACCACGCCGCCATCCTGGGCTACGAGGACGAAAATTTCTACGGCTTCATGTACGAGGCCCTGGCCTCGACGACCAAAGATCTGTCGGTCGACGAGATGATCGGCATGGTCATGAAATGCGGTGAAAACGCCGTCAACGTCATGGCCCTGCTCGACAAGGCCAATACCGAGACCTACGGCCACCCGGAAATTACCGAGGTCAATATCGGGGTCGGCAAAAATCCCGGCATCCTGATCTCCGGCCACGACCTGAAAGACATGGAAGAACTCCTGAAACAGACCGAGGGCACCGGCGTCGACGTCTACACCCACGGCGAAATGCTGCCCTGCCACTACTACCCGGCCTTCAAGAAATACAAACACCTGGTCGGCAACTACGGCTCCTCCTGGTGGCACCAGAACAAGGAGTTCGAAGCCTTCAACGGCCCCATCCTGCTGACCACCAACTGCCTGGTGCCGCTTCGGAAAGACAACACTTATCTCGATCGCCTCTACACCACCAACATTGTCTACTACCCCGGCGCCACCCACATCGCCGACCGGCCGGCCGGCGGCAGCAAGGATTTCTCGGCCCTGATCGAGCAGGCCAAAAAATGCGCCCCCCCGACCGAGCTCGAACAGGGCAAGATTGTCGGCGGCTTCGCCCACAACCAGGTCCTGGCTCTGGCCGACAAGGTGGTTGACGCGGTCAAGTCCGGCGCCATCAAGCGCTTCGTCGTCATGGCCGGCTGCGACGGCCGCAGCAAGGCCCGCGAGTATTTTACCGAAGTGGCCGAAAAGCTGCCCAAAGACACCATCATCCTGACCGCGGGCTGCGCCAAGTACCGCTACAACAAGCTCGATCTCGGCGACATCGGCGGCATCCCCCGGGTACTCGACGCCGGCCAGTGCAACGACAGCTACTCGCTGGCCGTCATCGCCCTGAAGCTGAAAGAGGTCTTTGCACTCGAGAGCATCAACGACCTGCCGCTCTCTTTCGATATCGGCTGGTATGAGCAGAAAGCGGTCGCCGTCCTGCTGGCCCTGCTCTTCCTCGGCGTCAAGGGCATCCGCTTAGGCCCCACCCTGCCGGCTTTCCTCTCGCCGACGGTGGCCAAGGTCCTGGTCGACAACTTCGACATCAAGCAGATCACCGATGCCGACAGCGACATCGCGGCGATGATGCAGGGCAAATAATCCCCCGGCCTGACCGGAATAACTCAACCCCCTCCCCCGGACCGGCGGGTTTTCGGAACTTTTCCCGAAGACCCGCCGGTCTTTTTGCTTGCTTGAAAGAGGATTTTCAGCCCTTTCCCGGACCGGGCGAAAATGGCATTGACAAACGATGGCGTTTCAGGCTAGTCCTTCCGTTTCGATATGGACAGGGCAAAAAAACGATTTACCAACCGATCCCCCCATACGAGGCAACCGCAAACCGCATGATGAAGAAGTTTTACACAGTCAACCGGCCGATGGTCAGCGCCGAAGATTTTGACGGCGAGACCGTGGTCATCCATTTTGACACCGGCAACTATTACTCGCTGGATAATTTCGGCAGCCTGCTTTGGCAGGCGATCGAAAGCGGCTCCAACCTGGGACAACTGCCGGAAATCCTGCAAAACCATTTTCCCGCTGCGGAAACGGCCTGGGCCGACCTGGTTGACAAAGTCACAGCGGAACTCCTCAAGGAAGACCTGATCCGCCCACTTGCCGAGCCGCCGCAAAAGCCGAGCAAAGATCTTGACCTGACGATCCTGGGCCCGGCTCCCCGGCCCGCCGATCTCGGCACCGTGAGCAAGTTTGACGACCTCCAGGAGATGCTGCTGATGGATCCGATCCACGACATCGACGACGAAGCCGGCTGGCCCCACGCCAGGCAATGACCGGATGGCGCCAGATGCATCATTCCGACCAAACGCCGGAGGGCCGTCAAACACCAGGGCAAACCTTGGAGACAACACTGGGGACAACGGAAAAAAGCGAAAAATTCTTCCGCCGTCTCTTAAGCATCTGGGAGAACGCGGCGGCCGATTCGGAAGAAGTTGAAAAAAACCTCCTCCTCTGTGAAGGCCACCTGCGCTTGCGTTTTGCTACCCGACCGCTGGCCCGTCTCATCAGCCGGGCCTTCCAGCACTGCCGGCCTCCGGTCACCCCGGACCACAATCCTTTTACAATTTACGTTTTTGCCGGCCGGGAGAAGGAATTTTTCGCCCAGCTTCCCTGGGAGAAAAAGGACTTCGCAGCTCCCCGGGGGGAACTGCGGTCAGGTTTTGAACCCGATCTTCTGGCCGCCAGCTATCTCATGGAGATCGTCTATATCTGCAGTCCGAAAAGAAAAGAGGCCCTCTACTGGTTCAGGCACGAGCACTACATCCCGTATTTCGAGCAGGCGGCTCCCTGCCGGCCGATCCTGCACTGGTGGCTGAGAGATAACGGCTGGCTGATGGTTCATGGCGCCGGCATCGGAGACGGCGGCAAAAGCATACTGTTGATGGGCAAAAGCGGCAGCGGCAAATCAACCCTTTCGGTAGCGGCCGCCAACAGCGGTTTCCAGTTCCTGGGAGAGGACTACTGCGCGGTCAGAAACGATCCCTTCCCGCGCCTGGCAACCATCTTTTCCACGGTCAAGCTGACTCCGGAAAGCTGTCGACTGCTCAAACTCGAACCTTCCGAGACGATACTCGAGATTACCGGGAAACACCTTTTCTTTCTCTCCGACAAACTGATAAGAGAGATTCCGGACGGCCTCCCGCTGGCGGCCCTGGTCTTGCCGGAAACCCGGCCGCAGGAGATGGCCGGCGTTCAGCCCTTAACTTCCGCCCAAAACGCCATCCAGCTATCGGTCAGTTCCCTCTACCAGCTCCCCCACTCGGGAGGGGCGGAGTTCAGGAAACTGGCGCAACTCGCCCGCGAACTGCCCGGCTGGAAAGTCATAATTCCCACGGGCCGCCCCGAACGGGCAATGCCGGCCTTAAAGGAGATACTGGCGTCGGCCCCGTCGACACCCCGCACCTGATGGTCGACTGCGGTTTTGCTCTTTGCCGGATAAAACTTTCAAAGCTCTTGACGATCGTGTAACAACAACTATCTGACAAGGATTTACACCCATGTTCCACTGGCTCAAGGATCACCGCAGAAAGAAAATTCTCCAGAAGCCCTTTCCACCGGTTTTCAGGGAAATCCTGCGGGGAAATTTTCGTCACTATACCTTTCTGGACGATGAGGAAAAAAAGCACCTGGAACAGCTGGCCCAGGTGTTTCTGGCGGAAAAAAGGTTCGAGGGCTGCAACGAGCTTGAGATTACCGATGAAATCAGGGTCATCATCGCCGCCGAGGCCTGCATGCTGCTTTTGGGGATTCCCCACCACGATCTCTACCGGGGACATGATTCCATCCTCGTCTACCCCTCGGTCGTGGTCACGCCGCCGGCCAGCCGCGGAGTTTTTCTCCAGGGCCCGCTGCTGGAACAGCCGCCGCTGCCCATTTCCGGCCAGGCTTTTCAGCAGGGCCCGGTGCTGCTTGTCTGGGACGTCGTCAAACGGGACGCGCTCCACC
>WFRT01000107.1 GCA_015486445.1 Pseudomonadota bacterium
AACCCGGCCCCCCAACCCGCCGGCCACCGGGAAGCGGCCCGAAAGCCGGGAAAAGTTTTGACCTGGCTGGAAATTTTATGCTATGGCCCCGGCAGGCAGGAGCACTTTGCGCGGCCCCGGACCGCCGGACGCAGGACACTGCTCAGACCCCACCCGACTGCCGGATAAACTTATTTGGTAACTATTCAGCCGAATACGGGGAGGCTGAATAGTTACAACTTGTTAAAGGATAAGGATCTGCATGCTGCTGGGAATTGATATTGGCGGGACCCACACCGACGCGGTCGTAATCGACGAAAACGGGGTCCGGGTCACAGCCAAGGTGGAGACCCGTCACGACGATCTCGTAACCTCGCTCAACGCCGTCCTGGAAAAAATTCTGACCCCGGAAATCGGGGCGGCAATCCGCAAAATCAACCTGAGCACCACCCTGACCACCAACGCCATCGTCGAAAACCGGCTCGAGGAGGTCGGCATCCTGGCGGTTCCGGGCCCGGGCCTGGCGGCCGACTGCTTCAATTACGGCCTGGGCGCGCACTGCCACCTGTTCCCGGGTTCGATCGACCACCGCGGCAACCTGCGCCAGCCACTCGATGAAAACGCGGTTCAAGCGCTGCTGAGCGCCTGCCGCGACCACGGCATCCGGGTCTATGCCGTGGTCAGCAAGTTTTCGACCCGCAACCCCGAAATCGAATTGAAACTGGCCGACATGGTTGCCGGCCAGAGTGATTTCACGACCATCGGCCACCGCGTTTCCGGCCGCCTCAACTTCCCCCGGCGGCTGGCCACGGCCGGCTACAACTCGGCCGTGTGGCGCCGCTACAACCGCTTTGCCGACGCCGTCAGCCAGAGCCTGCGCGAACGCTACCGGCTCGCGGCCCCGCTCAACGTCTTAAAGGCCGACGGCGGCACCATCGACCTTGAACACTCGCGCCGGAACCCGGTCCAAACCATTCTTTCGGGCCCGGCGGCCAGCGTCATGGGCATCGTCGCCCTGAGCTCGATTACCGAGGACGCGATCATCCTCGACATCGGCGGCACCACCACCGACATCGCGATTTTCGCCGACGGCGCCCCGCTGCTCGAACGCGACGGGGTCGCGTTCGGCGGCCGGCCGACCCTGGTCCGGGCCATCCGCACCCATTCCCTGGGGCTCGGCGGGGATTCGGAAGTGGCCCTTGACGAGGAGGGAAAGCTGGTTCTCGGCCCGCGCCGCCGGGGAGCGCCGCTGGCCCTCGGGGGACCGGCCCCGACCCTGATCGACGCCGCCAATCTGGCCGGCCTGAGCCGCATCGGCGAGTTGGAAAAATCGCGGGCCGGGCTGGCGTCGCTGATCAGCCGCCTGGGTCTTGGGGAAAAAGCGGCGGGCGAAAAAATCGTCGCCCTGGCCACCGCCAAGATCGAGCGCGAATGCACCCGGCTGCTGCAGGAAATCAACCAGCAGCCGGTCTACACCGTGGCGGAAATTCTCCACGGCCGGAAAATCGAACCCCGCAGGCTCTACGTCATGGGCGGCCCGGCGGCAATCCTGGCTCCGGAGTTGGAAAAAGCTTTCGGCCTGCCGGTCGAGGTTCCGGAAAACTACGCCGTGGCCAACGCCATCGGCGCCGCCCTGACCCGAACGACCTTAGAGAGCGAACTGTTTGCCGACACCGGGCGCCGGACCATGCTGATTCCCAACCTCGGTATCCAGCGCGAGATCCCAAGCGCCTACTCCCTGAACGACGCCCGCCGCGACGGCTGCCGGGAACTCCTTAGCTATCTCAACGCCTGCGGCCACCCGGGGCTGGAGAGCGGTGATGTCAGCATCGTCGAGGCCGAGGCTTTCAACATGGTCGACGACTACGCCCGGGGCAGCAAAACCATCCGGGTCAGCTGCCAGGTGCGCCCCGGCCTCGAAAGAAATCTTCCGGCTGCGGGCCGGACCCCAGGAGAACATCATGACTGAGCCCCGCACCCTGGGCGTGATCTTCTTTCCGGCCTACGACTGGGCCATCAGCCCAACCCATCCCGAGCGCGAGGAACGCCTGCTCTACACCCAGGACCAGCTTCGTGAAGAGGGGATTTTCGATCTTGACAACATCACCGAGTACAAGCCCGAGATTGCCGCCGACGCCGATTTAGAACGTACCCATTTCTGCTTTCCCGAACCTGAACGGGTCTGCACCGAGTCCCACCGGATCGCGGCCGGCGGCGCCATCCGGGCGGCCCGGCTGGTGATGGAAAAAGAGACCGACCGGGCCTTCGCCCTGGTCCGGCCGCCGGGCCACCACGCCATGAAAGTGGTCCACGGCAACCGGGGTTTCTGCAACATCAACAACGAAGCCGTGATGATCGAATTCATCCGTGAACACTACGGCCCGAAACGGATCGCCATCGTCGACACCGACTGCCACCACGGCGACGGCACCCAGGACATCTACTGGCACGATCCCGAGATCCTCTTTATTTCACTGCACCAGGACGGCCGCACCCTCTATCCCGGCTCGGGTTTTACCGAGGAGCTCGGCGGGCCCACAGCCCGGGGCCGGACGATCAACATTCCGCTGCCGCCCAACACCTCCGACGAAGGTTTTCTCTACGTCATCGACCACTGCGTCAGGCCGATTCTCGACGACTTCAAACCCGAGCTGATCATCAACTCGGCCGGCCAGGACAACCACTACGGCGACCCGATCACCAACATGAATTTTTCGGCTTCGGGCTACGCTGAACTCAACCACCGCTTAAACCCCGACATCGCCGTGCTCGAGGGCGGTTATTCGATCCAGGGGGCCCTGCCCTACGTCAACCTGGGCATCGTCCTGGCGATGGCCGGGCTCGACTACGGCAGCGTCCGCGAGCCCGACTACGACCCCGAGGCCCTGCGCCAGGACCAGCGCATCAGCGAATACATCGCAAGACTCTGCGAACTGACCCTGAAAAACTATTTCAAACCGCCGCCGCTCAAGGTCAAGCCCAACCAGTACGACACCCGCTCGAAGATGGTCTACTACGACACCGACGGCATCAGCGACCAGCAGGTCGAGCAAGTCATGGTCTGCCCCGACTGCCCCGGAGTGCGCCATCTCCTTTCCAAAACCGTGATCAACTCGACCTGCATGGGCATCGAGATCCCCTTCCACGCCTGCCAACGCTGCCGCGACGAAGGCTACCGCCTGCTCGACGAGGCCCGGCGGGAATTCCGCGGCCGGGCGGTCAAGTTCATCAACCGCCGCGACCGGGAGTACATCTCGATCAACGAATTCGAACTGACCCCGATGGGACGCTACTTTTTCTGATGGAAACGCTGAAAATCCTGGTGGTCGAGGATGAGCGGGTCACCCGGCGGCTGCTCGAGGCCCGGCTCGGGAAATGGGGCTACGAGGTCGTTACCGCGGCCGACGGACTGCAGGCCTGGGAACTCTGGCGGGATGAAGGCTTTCCGATGGTGATCAGCGACTGGATGATGCCGGGCCTCGACGGCCTCGAACTGGTCCGCCGCATCCGGGCCGCCGGCCGCGGCGGCTACGTCTACTGCATCCTTTTAACCGCCCGCGGCGACCGGGACGACATTCTTACCGGCATGGCGGCCGGGGCCGACGATTTCATCGTCAAGCCCTTCGACAAGGATGAACTGCAGGCCCGAATCAAGGTCGGGGCCCGGATTGTACGGCTCGAACGGGAACTGGAACGCCGCAACCGGGAACTGGAAAAAGCCAACTCCCGGATGCGCCGCGACCTCAAGGCCGCGGCCCGCATCCAGCAGGCGATGCTGCCGGCCCGGGCCCCGGTCGCGCCGGGCTTCAACTTCGCCTGGAAATACGAACCCTGCGAGGAGTTGGCCGGCGACACCTTAAACCTTTTTGCGCTCGACGAAAAGCACGTCGGCCTCTACCTGCTCGACGTCAGCGGCCACGGGGTGCCGGCGGCGCTGCTTTCGGTCAACCTCTCCCGCATCCTGACCCCCGACCCGGGTCAATCGGACCTGCTGAAAGAGCCCTGCGCCGCCGGAGACGACGGCTACTGCCTGGTCTCTCCGGCCGAGGTCGCCAACCGGCTCAACCGGCGTTTCCCGCTGGATGAACGCACCGGCCAGTATTTCACCTTCCAGTATGCCAGCCTCGAGCTTGAGAACCGGACCCTGACCTACGTCTCGGCCGGCCACCCGCCGATGATTCACCTGGATGCCGCCGGCCGCGGCCGGACCCTGCTGGTCCGCAGCCTGCCGATCGGCTTCAAACCGGAGTGTGAAGATCTCTACCGGGAGCACCGCCTGACCCTGCAGCCGGGGGAACGCTTCTACCTCTATTCCGACGGCATCCTCGAAGCCCGCCATCCCGAAAAATGCGAGATGTTCGGGATCGACCGTTTCAGACACTGCCTGGAAGAGGCCCGCAACCGGCCCCTGAGCGCCAGTCTCGAGGCGGTTTGCGAAGCCGTCAGGAAGTGGACCGGCGGCCGCCACCCCGACGACGACGTCTCCCTGCTGGCCCTCGAAGCCGTCGGCTAGATTTTACGCAAGGCCCCCCGGCCGGGCCGGCCGCCATTTGCGAAAATATCGCCGGGCCCCGGGCCGCAACCTCGTCGCCGCTGGTAAAACTACTCCGCGCCGCCAACGGGATTGTCCGTCCCGGAGCCTCCATCCAGGGCCGTCTCTTCACCGCAGGCATCGGCACTGATGCCGGCGAAATAGCTGCCGTCGCCGTCGAGGTCGTGATAGATGGCAAAGGCGGCCACCTTCTGGTCGGATCGTTCGGTCCGAATCTCGATCCGCCCCTCCATCTGCCCCAGTTCCGGAAAAAGCTCGCGCAGGGAAAATATCCCGCTGCCCCGGGGCGGCAGATGTTTGAGCTTCTGCCCCCGGGAGTTGCCGGCCCGGTTGACGAACTCCAGCCTGACCCAGGTTTCTTCAGCTTGGGGGTTGCAGACACACACCTGGGTGTTCCAATCTTTGTCAACCACGGCATGGGGAATCAGCAGACACTTTTGCGGCTCCGAAACGAAGGGGATATCGGCCATCACCGCCGGCTCCTGCAACCGCCCGACAAAGGCCAGGCCGGAAAGCGGGCGGCTGGAGTTGACCTTGACCCAGCCGGTAAGATCAAGTCCTTTAGCCACGGGGAAAGCGTCCTGTCCCCGTTTGGGCAGGATCCCGGAGATGGCGTCCAGGCGATCTCCCCGGGGAGAAAAAACCTCCACCATGAATGATGTGGGCAGATCCCGGTCGCGATTGGCAAGGCCGAGACCGGTCCAGGCTCCGGCCACGGTGGAATAGAGCGGCAGATAATAGTTGTATCTCCCCGGGGTGTACGAAGTGACGATCTTGAGACGGGGCTGCCATTCCTCGATAAGACACCTCCTGGCCGTTGTGCAGACCTGCAGACCGCGCAGGTATTCGGTTGCCGAACGTTTCTCGTCGACCCGGCCCTGGAGCGAGAAAAAATGGCGGCCCGCGGCCAGGTCGGCCCGCAGCTGCTCGGTGACGTCGAGCTGAAACAACCCGCTTTGCCCGGTGGTCCCCCGCACCACCATTCTCGCACCATTGACAATCTCCGCCGGAGACTCGAAATCACGGTCGGTGAGCACCCCGTCCTGCTCGCCGGTGCCATGGTAGAAAAAGGTATCGAGCGAATCGACCGTACCTTTCACGGTATGGAGAACAATAAAGGCGGCGCTCACCTGGCCAGGGGTCAGGCCGCTGATATCCCATTCCATCTGCATCCTCACGGTTCCCCGGCTGCCGTCGCCGCCGCTTTCGTTGATTGCCGCAGACATCAGCAAGGGAGCCCCTCCCGGCAGCGGATTGTGGTTGTCGCCGAAGCCGTTACGGTCACTGTCGGCGACGTTGCCGGCCACCGCCGCCTTGATAATCATGTCCGCCCGGGAAAATGAAGCCCCGAAACCCCAGAAAGAGATGCAACAACCGGCCACCGCCAGGCAAAACAGTCTGACAAATCTCATTTCAACCTCCCCCTTGCAATAGGTTAATCGGCCGGCAAATTCCGCCCGAATACCTGCCGGCAATATTTATTCATAACTTTTCAAAGATACCTGAAAATCGGCCGGATGGCAAATCCCGGTCCGCAAGAGGCGGCAAAAGGGATTTTCACCGCCACAGGGCCCGGGAAAAAAATGGATTTTTTTTACGACCGGCCCTTGACAACTTTCGAACACGTACCTATCCTTAGGGCTGAAAGCGGAAAGAAGTCACATAGTTACAACATAGTGACAGAAAATATTTCTTAAGGACACAAGGAGGTAGAGATTATGGCTATCGTCAAATGGACACCACAACAGAGGGCATGGGCTCCTTTTCAGGATCTGCTGACCATTCAGGACCGCATCAACACCTTGTTCGAAGACACTCTGGGCTTGAAAGATGACCAGGCCCTGGCCAGCACCACCTGGCGGCCGCTGGTCGACATCTTCGAAGACGATCAGGCGATCGTCATCAAGGCTGAACTGCCGGAAATTGATGAAAAGGATATTCAGATCGACCTCGACAACAACCTGCTGACAATCAAGGGCGAACGCAAGCTCGAAAGTGAAGAGAAAAAGGAGAACTACCACCGGGTCGAACGTTTCTACGGCTCGTTCCAGCGCACCTTCGAGTTGCCGGCCACGGTTGACCGGGAAGGCATTGCGGCCAGCTACGACAAGGGGGTCCTGAAGGTCACCCTGCCCAAGAAAGAGGAAAGCAAACCCAAAAAAGTTCAGATTGAAGTCAAGTAAATCGGCTCCGTAAGAAGCGAAAAAGATTTTGTATCCACCTGCATGAAGAAGGCCGGCGGCGCGGGGAAAAACCCCGCGCCGCCGGCCTTTGCAGTTTTACCGGGTTAAAACTTGACAACCCGGCCCGATCATAATAACCTGATTTGTAACTATTCAGCCGGATACGGGGTCGGGCGTGACTTTTCTTCGCTAGGCGTTAAGATTTCTGTTTTTCCAGCGCTCGCTCCGCCCGCATTGCAAAACTCGCTTACGCTCAAACAGTTGCAATGCTTATGGGCTCCCGCTCGCTGGGAAAAACGACGAAATCTTTCCGAAACCGCTCAGAAAAACCACCCCCGCCCCCTCTTGAAAGAGGGGAGATAGAATTTAGCTGAATAGTTACCCTGATTTTAAAAAAAAGGCTTTCCCGATCACCATCCAGCCCGACAAGAGGAGGAGATTCCCGCCATGGTCCGTACCGAAATCACCCTTTTCCTGAAAAACGTTCCCGGCGAACTTGCCCGGCTCACCGAACTTTTTTCCCAGCGCGGCATCAACATCGACGCCATCACCATTCAGGACGCCACCAGCTACGTCGAAGAGCTTTTCAAGGCCCGGGGCAAGACCCTGAAACGCCACGCCACGGCCGCCAGCTACGGCATGATCCAGAAAGATTCCGAGGATTTCGCCCTGGTCCGGCTCCTGACCAACAATACCGACTTGAGCCTCGACCTGCTGACCGAAGCCAACATCCTCTACGACATCACCCCGGTCATGGCCGTCGAACTCGACAACCAGCCCGGCACCCTGGCCGCCACGGCCCGGAAAATCGGCGATGCCGGCATCAACATCCACTACGTCTACGGTTCGGTCTCCCCTTCCGAGGGGAAAACCCTCTTTGTTTTCTGCCCCGAGGACATCGAGCTTGCGGCCCAGGTTTTCAAGCAGAAGTAGCCTGTAATTCAGAAAACAACCTTGCCGAGATCCTCCCTGACCCGGGCTTCAAGAAACTGCCGGCGGAGTTCATCGCGCGCCAGCCACTGCCCCCGGGCCGCGGCCGCCACCTCGAAAACGCCCCCTTCCCGGCGCCGGTAGAGCACTCCCTGCGGGTAGTAGAAACACCGCTCGCCCCGGCCGCGGACCGGCGGGGCCGGAGAAACACCGAACAGTTCATCCTCGAGACCCGGCAGGAAGTTGACGGTCAACTGAAAGCGCACCGTGAAACCGTAGAGGTTTCCGCTCAAGACCCCACTCCAACCCAGCAGTTCATCGAGCAGGGTGGCGAGAATACCCGGATGCAGCCGGCCCTCGGCCTGCTGGAAATTACGGGCCAGGCCCCGGGCCCGGTCGCGGGCATCGCCGAAACGGACCATCACCACGGCCGGCGCAAAGGTTTCACAAGAACGGAAAAAACGCCGCTCCAGTCCCGGCACCCGGCGTTTGCGGCCGCAGACAAAACAGTTGTCATAAATCCCCAGGGGTTCATGCCGAGAGCCTGACGCCAGCAGCAAACCCGGGTCGGGGTGGGGAAAATCCGCCAGCCCGGGAGCGACCGCCGTCTCGAGTTCGGCCTGGAGATAGATTTTGTCCCTTCCCGGCCGCCGCATTTTCAAGGCCAGCAACCCGGAATCCGAAAAACCGGCCTCAAGTTCCATCCGGTCCCCGACCCGGGCGCTGTCACCGAAGCGAAAGGTCGCTGCCAGGGGATAGGCCAGGTTTTCACCCCGCCGGTGGAGCCCGGCGTAATCGGCAAAATCGAGCAAGGCGCTCATTGCCGTGCCGCCGTGGGGAATTCCCTGCCAGCCCTCCTGCGCCGAAGTAAAACGCAATCCGGTCCTGAGTACCTGACCTTCCATGTCCACCGCCGGGGGCGGGTTGAACCAGTCCCACTCACGGCAGATAAAACAGGCTTCATGCCCTTTGGCTGCCATTTTTTCTCCTTAAGTTTTGCTTTCCACCAGCGGCCCGCCCCTTCCCGGCCGCAAAAAGCCGGTCAAAAGACTTGACAGGGCGACCGGTTTAACCTACAAACAAGACTCGTAAAGTATTATTTATCAAGATACCATCAAGGATGGAGGTGACAATGTTTTTTCAGCAGTTCAAAGTCGAAGGCCTGGGATGTCTCTCTTACATGCTCGGCTGCCCCCTGGCCGGCCGGGCCATCGTCGTCGACCCCAAGCGGACATCGGCGATTACCTCGACTGCGCCCGCACCAACAAAATGAAGATCGGCGCCATCATCGAAACCCACGTCCATGCCGATCATGTCTCGGGAGCGATGGAGCTGAGCTACCAGACCGGGGCCCCGGTCTGGTAGCTCAGCTCCATCGCTCCCGAGACATGATCGGCATGGACGTGGGTTTCGATGA
>WFRT01000108.1 GCA_015486445.1 Pseudomonadota bacterium
AACCCGGAGACTGCGGCAACGCGCCGGACTGTCTCTGCTACCTGCTCACCTGCAACGGACCCGTCGAGGAGTTGACCTCCTGGCTGAAAAAGCACTTGCCAATCAATAAAACCGTGCCTTTTCATTATGTTTTCCGGGACCCGAACCATCTCGACGTAATCTTCGACGCCGGCTTCAGGTAAGCTTGCGGCGGCCGGTCGCCGGCCGGACCGTCGGCGCGGATTTACAACCTCAAACCTTTCTCCCCATGAAACAGGACCTTGCGATGCCCACCCAACTCCGACTGAAATTTTACCTGGTTCTCGGCTTGGTTACCCTGCTGCTGGTGCAACCGGCACCCAGCCGGGCCGGAGGCTGGACGGATGTCATCGACAGCGCCAGCAAACTGGGCAACGCCCTGCTGAACAGTGCCACCTCGCTGGGCACCAAAACCACCCCACAAAACAGTGACAGCGACGTCATCATCACCAGCGAGGAAGACATCATCGCCAAGGCTCTCGACCAGATCAAGCTGAGCGAAAAGATTGCCAGGAAAACCGAGGCCATGGAACTCGAGGTCGGCCGGGTGTTCACCCGCATCCGCACCTACCAGGCGATGCAGGGAGCGATTTGGTTCAATATCGGCAAAAACTACTATCAGCTGCAAAAAGACCTCGCCTCCCTGGAACTGGGGAACAAGGGTTGCGGCTGTAAAGAATTCTGCCGCCGGACCCGGGCCAAACGCCTGGCCCAGATCGAACTGCTCAACCAGGTTGCCATCAAGCCGACCGAGGGCCTTATCGACACGGCGGAGATCATCAGCCTCAACAACAAAACCAACCGCAACCTGCGACTGTCGGTCAACGAGGTAATCAGCAAGAACCCGCTCCTGGCCGATACTTTCACAACCCAGATAAAAAAACAGAACCAGGCCCTTGACAATCTGCTGAGGGCCTACACCGAACGGGTCGGTGACATCTACCTTTCCTTCCTTTTCGCCGAAAGGTCCTTCAAGGAAATTTCCCGGGAGTTGGGACAAGCCGCGCGGGAGATGAGCCGGGCCATCGCCAGGTTCAACGAACAGGGGCGGCTGGTCGCCGCCGAGGCCACCAAGCATATTGCCATCCTGGCCCTGCATGGAGCCAAACTCAGCTCGCTGTTGCGAGACCACGACCGCAGTTTCTGGCAGAATATCCAGCTCGGAGCCCAGGTCGCCAACCTGATCAAGCGTATCGGCCGTTTGACCGCCACCCTGCGCCGCTTTGTTCAGACCCGGAAAAAATTTGCCGCGCAGGCCGCGGTCATTCGCCAGGCCGCGGCCCAGGCCCGGGAAGAGATTGCCGCTTCCGGCCTGGCGGTCCGGAACCTGAGAAAGAAACTCAACCGCTCCTGGGCCCGGCAGATAGCCACCATTAAGAAAACCTGCAAACAGGAAAAGGTCAAGATCAAAAACCTGAAAAAGACCATGGCCGCCATCGAAAAAAAGAATCGCAAACTGACCCGCCGCATGTATGCCAGCCTGCGCCGGGAGGCCGTCAAAAAGGCTGACAAGGCTTTTGGGAAACCGGTATTTTAAGATGAAAAAAAAGTTCTGTTTCGGCCTCTTATCGGCCCTCCTGTTGTTTTTTTCCCTGGCCGCCTGCGCCCCGACCGCCGCTCTCCAGGCCCGTGACAACCTCCAATCGGCTTCCCGCGAGGCTGACAACCAGGCCCGGCTGGCTGCCAGGGGAAAACGCGGCTTAAAGCAGGACCGGCTGCGGATGAAAGGTGACATCAAAAAAATCAAAGAGGCCGAACGGCTCTTTGACCGCCAGAGCGGAATAGTTCTCACCTACTGACAAAAAAAGAGGTAACTATTCAGCTAAATTTTATCTCCCCACTTTCAGAAGGGGGCGGGGGTGGTTTTTCTGAGCGGTTTCGGAAAGATACAGAAATCTTAACGCTTAGCGAAGAAAAGCCGCGCCCGACCCCGTATGCGGCTGAATAGTTACAAAAAGAGAAGCCAGGAGCGCCATGAAGAGGAGAGGAACCGGCCGCAGAGTATTGATGAGAGCGGCGCAGACCGTAACCGGCATCCTGTTGCTGGCCGTGTTCTCCGGTTTCTGGGGAGCCACCGGAGCCCGGGCCGCGGTTGCCAACTTCTGCTGGTGCGGTTTTTTTGTCGCCGAGCCCGATACGGCCGCCGCCGACTCCCGGCTGGAACCGGAACTGGCCGCCGTCTACCGCCGCCACCTGGCCACCTACGAGGACCCGCAAACCGGGGTGGTAAAAAAGATGCTCTCCCGCCTCGAATGGGATGAAATGAACTATTACGGCTATGTCGCCCTGCCCCAGGACAAAAACGGAGAGTACCCGGCCGAGCTTGAAAACCTCGACACCACCTACGGCCTCTTTCTGGCCATTGAACAGGTCCTGAATTTCGCCCCTGACATCACCCTGGTCAACGGGCAGCCGGTAGCCACCCACACCACCTATCTCTTCGGTTCGCTCAACCTGTTCCACCTGAAAAGCCGGCGCCTGATCTCTTCGCGCCCTTTTTTCGTCACCGCCTCGGGCCGCAAGCCGCGCCGGCCGGCGGCAATGCTCGACCTCGCCCTGACCAGGTTCGCCCGTAGGCTCGATAATCCGAAA
>WFRT01000109.1 GCA_015486445.1 Pseudomonadota bacterium
CCCGCCCCCTCCTGAAAGAGGGGAGATAGAATTTAGCTGAATAGTTACAAATCAACAAATGCAAACAGTCTCCGAAATGGAGGGGGCCTCCAGTTCCGGTGCATTCATATAATATACAATATAATCAATGTTATTTCAAGCGTTTAATCGCGCAATGTTTTTTCAGTCAGTTTTCTTCCTTCATCTCATGCCGGGCAAACTCTTTCAACAAGACGTTGAGGCCCAGTTGGGCATTTTTGACCATACAGGCCTCGGCCCGGTCGGCATCCCGGTCCCTGATTGCCGCCACGATCTCGGAATGTTCCTGTAAAATGGCTTCGACATGCACCAGGGAAGCGACATAGAAACGAAACCTGAGAAACTGCCGGACAAGTCCGGCCACCACCTGTTGAATTTTCCGATTGCCGCAGCCCTCGAGAATCAGGTTGTGGAAAGCGTTATGCGCCCGGGTCATGCCGGCCGCATCCTGGTTTTCGGCGCACTCCCTGATTTCCTGGTTCAACTCTTCGAGACGGGCAATATCCTTGTCGGTCATCTTTTTTACCGCCTGCCGGGCGGCGTAACCCTCGAGAACCCCTTTGATCTCGTAAAAATCACGAATATCCTGCTCCTTGATATCCGAAACCACCGCCCCCTTGCGGGGAATAATGGTCAAAAACCCCTCCGATTCAAGCTGCCGGAAAGCCTCCCGGATCGGGGTCCGACTGATGCCGAAACGCTCCGCAATTTCGAGTTCGGTAATTCTCTCACCGGGGCTGATTTTTTGCCGGATAATGGTTTCCCTCAAGACTTCGACGATCTTCTCCCGCAGGGTTTTATGGCCGGAGATTACAGATGAAATGTTTTTCATAACTGAACCGTGAGTAAACTGGAAATTGCTGGAATCAAGAAAAAACCGGGAAACTGAGCTCTTCAGCCCGGCTCCCGGGTACGCAAAAGGCCGTCATAAAACGGCCCACAAAGCATTCAGTATATGGTATACAATAAAAAAGTCAAGTTCTTTATCATCCACTGTATGATCCCCGGCCGGGCTCAATGGCAGCCGCCCCGGGAAAATGTCCAAACCGTCTGCGGGAGTAAATCGTGCCGGTTCAGGATGGCCGTTTTTTCATCTTTCCGGTCCCTTGTATTCCAGCAGGGCCGCCGCCAGCCGGGCATTGTCCCCGGCTCTCCGCACCGCCACCCGTACAAACTGGTTTCCCAGGCCGAAATAGTCGGCACAGAGTCTTATCATAATCCTGTGGCGCCGAAACAGGTAATCGCGCAATGCGATGGCGTCGCTGCCCTCCTGCATGCGTCCCAGAATATAATTGGCCGTCGAAGGGAACGGGGTAAGAAAGGTGGTTTTTTCGATTGCGGCGGTCAAAAAAGCTCTCTGGCGGGCGATAAATGAAACCGTTTCCTCAAGAAAACCCCGATCGTTTTCCAGGGCCGTACGCGCCGCCTGCAGGGCTGGATAATTGAGGCTCCAGGGCTCCTGGCAGGCGGCCAGGCGGTCGCTCAGGCGGTTGCCGGCCGCCAGGAAACCGCAGCGCAACCCGGCCAGTGCATAAATTTTGGTCAGGGAACGCAGGACCAGCAGGTTATCCAGTTCCGTAACCCGGCCGGCCAGCGAGTTGCCCGGTCCGGTAAAATCGATGAAAGCCTCGTCCAGAACACAAACGATTCCGGCCGCCCCCAACTCCCTGATCACCCCTTCCAGTTCCGCCCGCGGCCAGAGGGCACCGGTAGGATTGGCAGGGTTGCAGATAAAAACGATATCGGGCCGCCGGGCCAGGGTCTGCTCCAGCAGTCCGGTTACGGAAAGATTGTTCCCGGCAGCCCATGAAGGCAGGTTTTCGACCCGGCAGGAAACCAGTTGCAGGGCCCTGTCGTACTCGGTAAAGGTCGGCGTCCACAGCACCGCTCTCCCCGGTCTCAGTACCCGGGCCAGCAGGTAGATCAGGGCCGTGGAACCATTGCCGACCAGGATGTTGCCGACATCAAGACCGAGTTTCCGGGCTGCGGCCCGCCGCAGACTGCGGCCATCGATCTCGGGGTAGTGCTGCAGATGTCCAAGGCTCTCCCGCAATACCTCCGCAACTCCCGGAGGCAGGCCTAGGGGATTGATATTGGCGGAAAAATCGACAATTTCTTCAATCCCGATACCGGCGGCAGCAGCCTGTTGAAAAATCCCGCCGCCATGAACCGGCATCCCGATATCGTTACCCGTTACCGTTCCCACAATGGTTTCACCCTCAACCTGAAAAGCCCGCAAAAACCGCAACCATGACGACCCCCAACCCCGAACTTAAGTAAAGATTCCTGATCGCCAGCCTGACATGTTGGCTGGAAACCTGGTGCAGATTGTCCCCGATCAACGGCTTTTCCACCAACTCCCCGTGGTAATAATTGGGCCCGCCCAGCTGCACCCCGAGCACTCCGGCCATGGCCGCTTCCGGCCAGCCGCTGTTGGGACTGGCATGGGCCCGGCGGTCACGCCGCAGGATCCGCCAGCCCCGCCGCCAGTCCAGACCCTGGCAGCCGGCCGCCAGCAGGATCAGCAGGGCGCTGACCCGGGCCGGAATGAAGTTGGCAATATCGTCCAGCCGGGCCGCGAAACGACCAAAATTGAGATAGCGGGAATCTTTGTAGCCGAGCATCGAATCCAGGGTGTTGACCGCCTTGTAGGCCCAGGCCAGCGGCAGCCCGCCCAGAAACAGGTAGAAAATCGGCGCCACGACCCCGTCGCTGAAATTTTCCGCCACCGTCTCTATCAAGGCCCGGTAGATGTCGTCCGGCCGCAGCCGCTTGGTCTCCCGGCCGACGATCCCGGCCAGGGCCTTTCGGCCCTCTTCCAAACCTTCTCTTTCCAGGGTTTCCAGCACCCTTCGGGCCGCACGAGCAAGGCCGCCGCAGGCCAGCAGAGCGTAAATGAGGTAGACGGCGGCAATCCCCGAAAATACCCGCCCCATGCCGGCAGCAATTGACAGCAAGCCTGAAACCGCGGTCCAGGTTACCGCTATGACAATGATACTGAGTATCATGCCGGAGAAAAACTCCCGGCCCGCGTTCCTTGTCCCGGAATACAGGTGTTTTTCCAAAAAGGCTGTCAGGCGGCCGATGCCGATCACCGGATGCAGCTTTCCGGTCAGAGAGTCGGCAAAACAGACATCAGCCAGGGAGGCTATCAGGAATAAGGGGATCATGCCACTGTCCATTACCGTTTCATCCTTCCTTAAAAAGCTTCTCCGTAAACCTCATAGTACCGGGCAAATAAAGCCTCTTTTCAACCTCTTACAAACATCCTGCGCTTCACGTTCCAAGTCCTTTGCCCGATTTTCGGGCCCACCCTATATTAAAACTTTGGAGTTGTCAAAAGAGCTTCTTTCTGTTAAGGTCGGAGGTTCTCGACAGGAAATTTTTTTTCTTTATCAACTATCTGATTTTATTAAATTTATGGGAACCATCGGGATGGACAGGGAAAAATTCTGGGAGAGACTTAAGGACGAGATCAGGAAGGAGGTTAACGACCGGGATTTCATTTCCTTTTTTCAGGGAGTTGAACTGATTGATCTGGACGACAAATCGATGACCATCGAATTTCCCAACCGGTTTGTCAAAGAGTGGATCATAAATAACCGGCCCGACACCTTTTCCCACTGCGCCTGCCGGGTTGCCGGCCGCTCTCTGAACCTCAAGTCACGGATCAGCAAAAAAAAGAAGCCCCAGGTCCGCCAGAATGTCCCGACCGGAGGCAACGGCTCCGCGGCAGCTTTTTTCGGTGACAACCTGAAACCGGAATTCACCTTCGAAAATTTCGTCGTCGGCTCTCCCAACCAGTTTTCCCACGCCGCCGCCAAGGCCGTGGCCGAACAGCCCGGTAAAAGCTACAACCCTCTCTTCATCTACAGCGTTCCGGGCCTCGGCAAAACCCACTTGCTGAACGCGATCGGCAACTATATCAAGGCGCATCAGCCGGACTGCCGGATCTGCTATATCACTTCGGAAGATTTCACCAACGAGATGGTCGATGCCCTGATGGAAAAAAAGATGACCGAATTCCGCAACAAGTACCGTCAGGTCGATATTCTCCTGATTGACGACATCCAGTTCATTGCCGGCAAGGAAAGTACCGAAGAGGAGTTTTTTCACACCTTCAACACGCTGGAAAAAAATCAGAAGCAGATCGTTATGACCAGCGATCAGCTGCCCAATGACATCCACAACTTGGAAAGCCGTCTCCGTTCCCGTTTCCAGATGGGGTTGATTGCCGATATCCAGCCCCCGGACAAAGAAACCCTGGTCGCAATCATGATTACCAAGGCCAAGGAAGAAAACATCCCCCTGGAAAAAGATGTCGCCTTTTTTCTGGCCGACAATCTCTCCCATCTCGATATCCGGCGCATCATCGGCACCCTCAACAACATCGCCATGCAGGCCTCGGTTGCGGGTTTTACGGCCATCAACATCGAGTTCGCCAGGAAGGCCCTGGAAAAACTGAACATTATCACCTGGGAAGAAAACACGATTACCACCGAAGATATCATCCGGAGTGTTGCCGGGCATTTCAAGATCAGCACCAAGGACATACTGTCCCGGAAAAAAACCCGGAACATCGTCTTTCCCCGCCAGATCGCGATGTACCTGGCCCGTTCCTTAACCGATGAATCCTATCCCGAGATTGGCGACAAGTTTGGCGGAAAGGACCACGCCACGGTTATGCATGCCTGTAAAAAGATCGCCCGGGAAATCGAACTTAATCAAAAGACCGCCAATCTTATCGACGGGTTGAAAGAGGCTATCGGCTCTTAGTGAAGTTTGGGAACGAACCTGTAAAACCTGTTGAAAGGTTGTTGATTTTTTCTCAAAACCTGTTGAAGAAGGGATGAAAAAAGCGGCATTTCACCAGCCCGCAGTTTTGTCAACCGGGACCCGATTGATTCAAACCTTGATTTAACACCTTTCATCAACATGCTAAATTCAACCAAAACAACGACTTATTGATTTTTTTCACAGTTTCACAGGCTTTATTAATACTACTAGTTTTATTTCAAGTTTATTATAGAAAAATAGTAATCCTTCTTACCCGGATCCTGAAACCGTCCAGCTCAGCGAGGAAATCATGGAATTTACCGCCGACCGCCACCAGCTCAGCAGTTGCCTGCAAAAGATCCAGTCTATCCTGGAA
>WFRT01000110.1 GCA_015486445.1 Pseudomonadota bacterium
ATTCTACAGCGCACCGAATTGACCAATGGACAACGTAACATATTGAAAAAATTAAAAATAACCCCGCCAAAAGCCTTCAAAAAGATCTCTGTTACCCCTTAATTTTGTAGGCACTACACTGTTTCACTGAAAACGTTCAACTTGTTAATATTACAGCATTTAACTGATTTCATGAACCTACAACTGTCGAACGCAGGAAAAAGTATCAAGCCGTTTATTTTATCAAATAGCTGTTTGTCGGGTTTGAACCGGCGCCGGGAACTGTCGAGTTGCAGAGGATATTTTTTCAACTCCGGCAACCAGCTTGAAAATCTGAGTTTTTGAGGAAACTCTACATATGTAATCATCGGAGCAATAACCTGCAGGCGTCTATTCGGACAGGTTGCAGGTTCGCCAGCCTTTCAGGAAAAAGACATAGATGCTGATCGGAACGATGGCCGCCCCGCAGATCAGCATCAGGCGCAGCGGTTCCACCAGGTCCAGGACGTAGCCGGTGAGGCCGTAGGAGACCGGCTGGGTCGACAGGGCCAGCGCGGTTACCACCGCCATGACCTTGCCGCGGGACTCTACCGGCAGCAGCCGCTGGTAGAGGACGATCAGCTTGATGTTGACAACGCTCAGGCTCAACCCGGCCAGCAGGCAGCCGGCCAGGCTCAAAGGATAGCTGGGCAGGGCGCCGATTACCAGAAAGGCTGTGCCGAGCAGGAAAAAACCGCTTGCCACCACGCCGCGCTCACTGCCCCGAATGCCGTAAAACGACAGGACCAGGGTACTGATCAGCATCCCGCCGCCAAAGGCCGCCATCATCCAGCCCATGCCATTCGCCCCCATTTTGTAGACCCCTTCCGCCAGCACCGGAATGATAATGCTGATCGAGCAGAAAAACAGGTTGACCAGCAGGACCGGGAAAAGCAGCTGGGCCAGCAGCGGGATTCTGGCAAAGACCACCTTGACGACCCTGATGTCCTTGAGCCAGCTTTCGTGGATGGCGTTGGTCTGGAGACGGGTCTTGATCTTCAGCAGGAACCAGATCGAGACGGTAAAGGAGATCGTGTTGCATAAAAAAGCGGCGCTGACGCCGATGGCGGCGATCAGGGCGCTGCCGACCACCGGGCCGGCCACGGCGCTGGCGCTGGCCCCGATCTGGGCCAGGGCGTTGGCGCTGGTCAGGATCTCTTGCTTTTCCTCCACCAGTTCCGGCATCACCGCCAGGGCGGCCGGGTTGAAGAAGGCCGAGGCCAGCGAGATCAAAACCGTGGCGCCGAGCAGCAGCGGGTAGTCGAGCCGGCCCTGGTAGGAGGTGAAGGTTACGAAAGCCAGGATGAAGAAGCGGGCGGCATCGGCGGCAATCATCACCTGTTTTTTGTTGCAGCGGTCGATAATAGTCCCGGCGTAGGGCGCGATCAGAATTCCCGGCAGGGAGGTGCCGACCATGATGCCGCCGACCAGGGCGGCGCTTCCCGACCATTTGTAGGTGATCCACAAGAGGGCCAGCGAATGGATCCGGTCGCCGAGCTGGGAGATCAGCTGGCCGCAGAAGAAATTGCGAAAATCCGGGTATTGTTTCAGGATGTTGCTGCTTTTCATACCGCTAGTTCCGTTCGTTTAGTCCCGACTCCCGCTGGATGAAGTCGTAGATCTCCAGGGCCAGGTCGCCGACCAGGCGGATGCCGTCATGGTCGATGTCACAGTTGATATACTGCATTCTCAGCATATCGCGGCCTTCGTCCAGGGCCATGACCATCGCGCAGAAGATAAATCCCAGTTCCCGGGCCCGGTTGATCAGGCGGGCGCAGCCTTCGTCTTCCAGCGGCAGGTTGAGGTAGACCATTTCGGCCGCGGTTCTCATGGTCAGGTGGAACAGGCCCTGCTTGATCTGTTCGACACAGTCCCGGCCGGGCCGTTTGACGGTAATGACGCCGATCTTGACCCCGGGCAGAAACACGGCATCGACCTGGCTGGTGGCGGGCGGCGGTTCGCGCTCGGTCGTATCGGTCCGCACCTTGAGGCCGCAGCCGGTGTAGATGGCGGTTACCAGGTCGCGATACTCCCGGTTGAGGCTGAGGCGGATGTCGTTGCGCCGTTTCAAAGGCATGTAATTGTAGACGCAGCTGCGGCGGAGGCCGCCGCTTTTCTGCTCCATCTTCCGGAAGGTCAGGGTCGAGGGCAGGTAGCCCAGCATCAGGCCGCAGGAGTGGTTGCCGGTTTTCAGGCCGGTCTTCTGGCTCCGGGTATGGTTGGTCACCGGTTCGCTGGAGATGCCGTAAAAACCGTTTTGAACCGCGTATTCAGTCAGGAAATCCTTCATTTTTTCAAACAGTTTGCGGCCCCGGTGGCGTGGGTCGATGACGGCCTGGCCGCTTTCGACCAGGATCCCCGGAACCCTGACGCTCAAGGAGCAATGGCCGATGATTTCACCGGCCTCGCTGACCGCGACGGCGCTGATGAGGTTTTTGGTCTCAATCTGCCGACTGATCTTTTCAGGGTAGTAGATGTCCTCGTTCAGGTAGGTGTAGCCGTAGGAGCGGTACAGGCAGCGGGAGATGTGAATGGCTTCGTCCGGCCGGGCCAGGCGGATGATGTATTCCTGCTCCGGGGCCAGCGGAATATTCTTGTCATAGACCTTGAGTTCGGTACCGCCCGCCAGTTCGGTAACATCTTTGTAATCGCCGTTGAAAAACAGGCTCAGCAGGTTGCCCTGGGCTCCCATGTGCTCCCATTTGACCTGGTCCGCGAAACGCTGGATCAGGAAGAGTCCCAGGGATTCGAGATCGGAGGCCAGGGAGGCGGCGGCCGGGTCGTAGTCGTTCAAAACGGACTTATCGAAGGGCAGCCCCCAGTCCTGGATCGCCAGTTTCAAGCCGTGAGCGTCAAACCGGGCGACGATTTTGATGGTGCCGGTTTCATCCGGTTCGTAAGCCGTTTCCACCGCGTAGCAAAAAGCTTCTTCGGCCGTCAGCACGACCCTCTTGACCAGTTCCTGGTCTTGAAAACGCAAGGCCGCAAAACTTTCGACAAAGGCCAGGCAGACAGGCAGCAGGGCCAGGTTGTTTTCTACCGAGATCGAGGCTTGCATCTTTTTTTCCTTCCTCCTCCCGCAATCCAGAAGTAACTATTCAGCCGCATACGGGGTCGGGTGTGGCTTTTCTTCGCCCCCCTCAGGCCTGGGTTTCGCACGCCATCGGGTATGCAAAAACAGAGCCTCCCGGTGAAAATAACCGGGGAAAGCACGAAAAAATTACCTTGCGCCGGGCGGGAATTAAAAGATGGCTTTTAATTTGCCGGCATGTTATAAGGCGCTACATTGTTTACGGTATTACCCTGATATCCGTTGCCGTTGGTGGCGGGAGTCAGGTGGAGAAAAATTTCGTTTACGGTTCCGGCAGCTGCGGATGGTTCTGCGGCTTGCGTGGTGGGACCGGAGATCAAGGCCGTTTTCTTAGAGTAAAAGAGAACGGTCTTTTTTATTGCGGAGCCGGCGTTAATGGCCGTCGTTTCGCTTGCAGCCGCCTTGCAGGGCGGTGATTTCATGCCATTATTATTGAGGTTTTATCCCGCCTGCCGGGAATGAAACCAGGAGAATATAGATTATGTCGTTCAATAACCTGGGCCTTGAGCCCCAACTTCTAAAAAACGTGGTCGATCAGGGCTACACTGTTCCGACCCCGATCCAGAGCCAGGCGATTCCGGTCATTCTGTCCGGCCGCGATGTCATGGGCGGGGCCCAGACCGGCACCGGCAAGACCGCGGCCTTCGCCCTGCCGGTGTTGCAGAAACTCTCGCACGTCAAGAGCCGCAGCCGCAAGCCGCGCTGCCTGGTCCTGACCCCGACCCGGGAACTCGCGGCCCAGGTCGGGG
>WFRT01000111.1 GCA_015486445.1 Pseudomonadota bacterium
CCCCGACCCCGCTCGGTGAAGGCAAGACCACGACCAGCATGGGCCTGGTCCAGGGCCTCGGCCTGATGGGCAAGAAGGTGGTCGGCGCCATCCGTCAACCCTCCGGCGGCCCGACCTTCAACGTCAAGGGTTCGGCGGCCGGCGGCGGTCTCGCCCAGACCATTCCCCTGACCCCGTTCTCCCTCGGCCTGACCGGCGACATCGACAACATCATGAACGCCCACAACCTGATGATGGTCGCCCTGACCTCGCGCATGCAGCACGAGCAGAACAACACCGACGAGTTCCTGGCCAAAAAGAACCTCAAACGCCTCGACATCGACCCCAACCGGGTCGAGGTCAAGTGGATCATCGACTTCTGCGCCCAGGCCCTGCGCCACATCGTCATCGGCCTCGGCGGCCGCCTCGACGGAATGACCATGGAATCGGGCTTCGCGATCGCCGTCTCCTCCGAGATCATGGCTATCCTGGCCGTGGCCAAGGACCTCAAGGACCTGCGTGAGCGCATCGGCAAGATCATCGTCGCCTACAACAAGACCGGCCAGCCGGTGACCACCGAGGATCTCGATGTCGCCGGCGCCATGACCGCCTGGATGGTCAAGGCCCTCAACCCGAACCTGCTCCAGACCGTCGAGGGTCAGCCGGTCTTCGTCCATGCCGGTCCCTTCGCCAACATCGCCATCGGCCAGTCCTCGATCATTGCCGACCGCATCGGTCTGAAACTGGCCGACTACCTGGTCACCGAGTCCGGCTTCGGCGCCGACATCGGTTTCGAGAAGTTCTGGAACTTAAAGTGCCGCTTCTCCGGCCTGACCCCGAACTGTTCGGTCATCGTCGCCACGGTCCGCGCCCTGAAGATGCACGGCGGCGGCCCCGAAGTCGTTCCCGGCCGTCCCCTGGCCAAGGAATACACCGAGGAGAACATCGAACTCGTCCGCAAGGGCTGCTGCAACGTCGTCGCCCACATTGAAACCGTCAAGAAGGCCGGCATCAACCCGGTCGTCTGCATCAACAGCTTCTACACCGACACCGAGGCCGAAATCGCCGTGATCCGGGAAGAAGCTGAAAAAGCCGGGGCCCGCTGCGCCGTCTCCCGGCACTGGCAGTATGGCGGTGAAGGCGCCCAGGAGCTTTGCGAAGCGGTTATCGCCGCCTGTGAAGAGCCCACCCACTTCAGGTTCCTCTACGAGGACAGCACCCCGCTCAAGGAGCGCATCGAGCTGCTGGCCAAGGAGGTCTACGGGGCCGACGGCGCCACTTTCACCGACGAAGCCCTGAAAAAGATCGAGGTCATCGACAACGATCCCGAGCTCTCCAAGCTCGGAACCTGCATGGTCAAGACCCATCTTTCGCTTTCGCACGACCCGGCTCTCAAGGGCCGGCCGAAAGGCTTCATGTTCCCGATTCGCGACGTCCTCATCTACCAGGGCGCCGGCTTCTGCGTACCCCTGGCCGGAACCATCAAGCTGATGCCGGGTACGGCCTCTGATCCGGCCTACCGCCGCATCGACGTCGACACCGAAACCGGCCAGGTCAAGGGCCTCTTCTAGAAGAGGATCTTAACTTCGCTTAACACCAATGTTAAAGATCGCGGCCCCGGCGGCCAACGGCCGGGGCCGCGGTTGACAGACCTGAAAAACTGGAGTATGGGGGGTGTTTCCCCCTGCTCCAGCTTTTGCGTTTAGGGCAACCTGCATATAACGCTTTTTGACTGTTCTTAAATTCACTAACCGGCCGCACGTGAAGGAAATTCGACGACCATGCCCAAACCAGCCCACCAGGTTACTTTTCTTCCCAACGACCTCACTTTCGAGGTTTTCAAGGACGGTGAAAATCTGCTCCGGGTGGCGATTGCCGCCGGGGTTCACATCAACGCCTCCTGCGGCGGCAACGGCGCCTGCGGCAAGTGCCGGGTAATCATCGACAAGGGCAGGGTCGAAGCCGAGCATTCGGCCAAGATCAGCGACGAGGAGTGGGAAAAGGGCTACCGGCTGGCCTGCACCTGCAAGGTGATTGACGATCTGGTGGTAACCATCCCGCCGGAATCCCGGATCGACAACTCGGTCCTGCGCAAGGATCTCGGGCAAAAGCAGCACACCCTGATGGCCCGTGATCTCAACTCCCTGGTTCAGGGGGTGCGGATCAATCCGGCCGTCAGCAAGTACTACCTTGAACTTCCGCCCCCGACCCTGGATGACAATCTGAGCGACCTCGGCCGCCTGATGCGGGAAATCAAGAACCAGCACGGCCTCGACAACATATCTTCCGACTATTTTCTCCTTCGTCGCCTGCCCCGGCTGCTGCGCGAGGCCGACTGGAAGGTTACCGTCACCCTGGTCTACAATCCCAAGGGTCTGAAACTGATCGACGTCGAAATCGGCGACACCCGCGCCGCCAACTATTCAATTATTATTGACATCGGCACGACTACGGTCCAGGGGCAGCTGCTGAACCTCAACGCCTCGTATGAGGCCGAGGAACGCTCGGTGGTCAAGGACCTCGACACCGACCTGCTGGTCGCGGCCGACGCCAAGTACAACTCCCAGGTCCGCTTCGGCGAGGATGTCATCTCGCGGATCGTTTTCGCCCTCAAGGGAGACGGCCTCAACCAGCTCCACCGATCGATCATCGGCGATCTCAACGAAATCATCAACAACCTGGTCGACAAGGGCGGCATCGAGAAAGACCAGATCTCCCACGTCATCGTTGCCGCCAACACGACGATGACCCAGTTTTTCCTTGAAATCGATCCCAAATACATCCGCGAGGATCCCTACGTCCCGGCCGCCAACTTCTTTCCCCCGGCCCGGGCCATGGACCTGGGGCTCGACCTGCCCGATTACATCCACGTTTACACCTTTCCGGCCGTCGCCTCCTACGTCGGCGGCGACATCGTGGCCGGGGTTTTGGGTTCCGGCATTTTCCAGCGCGAGGAGCTGACCCTGTTCATGGATGTCGGCACCAATGGTGAAATCGTCCTCGGCAACTGCGACTGGCTGGTCTGCACCTCCTGTTCGGCCGGCCCGGCCTTCGAGGGCGGCGGCATCAAGTTCGGCATGCGGGCCACCACCGGGGCGATCGAACAGATTCGCATCAACCCGGAAAATTTCGAGCCCATGCTGCTTACCATCGGCAAAAAGAAACCGCTCGGCATCTGCGGTTCCGGCATCATCGAGGCAATCGCCGAAATGCTCCTGGTCGGCATCATCGAACCCAACGGCAAATTCCGCCGCGACCTCGACACCTGGCGCATCCGCAAGGGTGAAACCGGCTGGGAATATGTTCTGGCCGACGCCGACCAGAGTGCCGAGGGGCTCGAGGAGATCACCATCACTGAGAGTGACATCGACAACATTATCCGCACCAAGGCGGCCATCTACGCCGGCTGCCGGATCCTGCTCGAAAGCGTGGGCCTGAGCTTTGCCGAACTCGACCGCTTCATTATCGCCGGGGGGTTCGGCAAATACATCAACCTCGAACGGGCCATCACCATCGGCCTGCTGCCGGAACTGGATCATAAAAAATTCATGTTTGTCGGCAACGGGGCCCTGCTCGGCGACCGCCTGGTTTCGGTCTCCCGCGAGATGGCGGCCGAGGCCCGCAAGGTGGCCGAAATGATGACCAACATCGAACTCGCCAACAACATGAAATTCATGGAAGAGTATGTCGCGGCCCAGTTCCTGCCCCATACCGATACCAAGGCTTTCCCCGGCATCATGACCATGCTCCAGGGCGACAAGAAGGGTTAACCAATTTTCAGGAGGCTGTGCCAGGAATGGGAAAAACCATCGCCGTCGCCGGCAAGGGCGGCACCGGCAAAACCACTCTCATCGGATTGATCCTGCGCTGGATGGCGGAACAGGGAATGAAACCGATTCTGGCGGTTGACGCCGACGCCAACGCCAATCTCGGCGAGGTTCTCGACGTCGAGGTGCCCGGCACCATCGGAGACCTGCGGGAAGGGATGAAGACCGAGGTGCCGACCGGGATGACCAAGGAGGCTTACATGGAATACCATATCCAGAACCTCCTGGTCGAAACCGGCACCTATGATCTCCTGACCATGGGCCGGCCGGAGGGAGCCGGCTGCTACTGTTACGCCAATTCGCTGTGTACCAAGTTCATCGACTTCATGGTCAAGGAGTATGAATACGTAGTCATCGACAACGAAGCCGGCATGGAACATTTAAGCCGCCTGCTGACCAAGGAGATCGACCTCCTGCTGGTGGTTTCGGACCCCAGCCTCAGGGGTATCCGCACCGCCGGCCGCATCAAGGAACTGGTCGAGGAAATCAAGCTCAAGGTCGGTCGCCTGGCTCTCGTCGTCAACCGGGCTCCGGAAGGCAGACTGGCCGGAGAAGCCTGCAAGCTGATCGATGAAATCGGCATCGAACTGGCCGGCGTCATCCCCGACGACCCCTTGATCGCCGAGTTTGACCGCGAGGGCAAAGCCACCGTCAAGCTCCCGGCCGAGGCGGCCTCCTACCAGGTTCTCGGAGAGATAATGCCGAAAATATTTCCCTATTAAGAGGCAGGCAATATTTTCCTTGAAATATTTTTTGGGATATGTTTATAGTCCCGCGCTTTGTGAATATACAATGTACAACTATTAGAGATTTCTGATTATTCAACCGGGAAAACCCGCCGCAACGGCGTTCATAATACAACCTTTTCATAACCAGTTCCATTTAACCAAAACATCTAACCCATCAACTCTAACAGGAGGAACATCTGATGGCATTTTCAGCACTGACAGAGAAGTATTCCGGAAAAATGGGCACCCTGACCTTTGGCAGCGGTGACCAGGCGATCACCGTTGGCGGTCAGGCCGCCATGCCTTTCTGCACCTTTGACGGTGAAATTCCGAACAAGCCCATCGTGGCCATGGAAGTTTACGACGTCGTTGATCCGGAATGGCCGGCCGCCGTGGTCGACCCTTTCAAGGATGTAATCAATGACCCGATCGCCTGGGCCAAGAAGAACATTGACGAGTACGGTGCCAAGGCGATCTGCCTGCAGCTCGCCTCGACCGACCCCAACGGTGAAAACAAAAGCGCCGACTACGCCGCCGAACTGGTCAGCAAGATGATTGAAGCCATCTCGGTTCCCCTGGTGGTCTGGGGCAGCGGCAACGTCGAAAAAGACGCCGAAGTCCTCTCCAAGATCTGTGAAGTCAACGAAGGCAAAAACCTCCTCATCGGCCCGGCCGTCGAAGAGAACTACAAAAAAATCGCCGCCGCCTGTCTCGGCTACGGCCACAACGTGGTCTCCCAGAGCCCGATCGATGTCAACATGGCCAAGCAGATGAACATCCTGATCAGCAACCTCGGCCTGCCGATGGACAAGATCATCATGGAGCCTTCAACCGGCGCCCTGGGCTACGGGGTTGAATACTCCTACTCGGTCATGGAGCGGATCTCGCTGGCCGCCCTGGCCCAGAACGACGAGAAGATGCAGTGCCCGATCACCAACGACCTCGGCAAGGAGTGCTGGAAGGCCCGTGAAGTCAAGCTGACGGAAGAAGAGGAGCCCGCTTTCGGTCCCGACCTGGAAAAACGCGGCGTTCTCTGGGAAGCAATCACCGGTTTTGACATGCTCCTGGCCGGCTCCAACCTGCTGATCATGCGCAACCCCAAGGCCGTCAAACTGGTCGAAGAGTGCATTGACGAATTGCTGGCTTAATCCACACAGTTGATATTTACGAAAATCTTCGCCTAAAAAAGCAGGCAAGAAGTCTGCACCAGGAGGAAAAAACATGTCCAAACTGATTATCACCGCCGCCATCCGCGGGGCCCACGCTATCGTCGACCGGGTCGAGGGCAAAGTCAACGCCGCCATCCAGGAATATGGCGCCGACAAGGAAGTCAACCTGCCCAATACCGCCTACTACCTGCCCGTTATCTACGGCATCACCGGCTACAAGGTTGAAAAGCTGGGCGACATGCCCGGGGTCATCGAAAAGTGCCGCCAGCTGCTGCCGGAACTGCCGGCTGAAAACGCCTGGCTGCCGTACCTCGGACCCGGCCTCGACGCCGGCATGGCGACCGCTTTCGCTTTCGAACTGGAAGAGTCCCTTTTGTATCTCGATCCCGACAAGTGCCCCTACCTGCCAAGCAAGGAAGACCCGGAAGACACCGATCCCGACATCTGGCTCGGCGCCGCCGACGACATCATCCTGCGTAAGCGCGGGGTCGAGTTCGTTGACGGTTCGGCTCCCGGCTTCGCCGCCGTGGTCGGCGCCGCCAAGGATGTCGAAACCGCCATCAAGATCGCCAAGGAACTCCAGGAAAAGAGCATCTACGTCTTCATGGCGAGCTCCAATCCGAATGGCGTATCCTTTGCCGAGCAGCTCCATGAGGGCGGTGTTCAGGTAGGCTGGAACACCCGTCTCGTGCCTTTCGGCAAACCGACTTCGGCCGCCATCCACGCTCTCGGTTTCGCGACCCGCGCGGCCCTGACCTTCGGCGGCAAGACTCCCGGCGACTTCAAGGAAGTCCTGAAATACAGTAAGGATCGCGTCTTCGCCTTCGTCCTCGCCCTCGACGAGGTCGACGACGAGAAATACGCGGCCGCGGCCGGCTGCATCAACTGGGGTTACCCGACGATCGCCGATACCGACATTCCCGAAATCCTGCCGACCGGTATCTGCACCTACGAGCATGTCGTCTCCAACATCCCGCAGGAAGAGATTGTCTCCAAGGCGATCGAGGTCCGCGGCCTGAAAATCACGATTGCCAAAATTGACATCCCGATGTCCTACGGTCCCGCTTTCGAAGGTGAACGGATCAAGAAGGACGCCATGTTCGTCGAACTCGGCGGTCCCAAGTCGGTGGGCTTCGAGTTTGCCTACTCCAAGCCTCTCGACCAGGTTGAAGATGGCAAGTTCACGGTTGTCGGTCCCAACATCAAGGATATCGAAGCCGGCGCCCTGCTGCCGATCGGCATCTGGATCGAGCTCGCCGGCCGCAAGCTGCAGGAAGACTTCGAGCCCATCCTCGAACGCCAGTGCCACCACCTCTTGAACGGCGCCGAGGGCGTCCTCCACATCGGTCAGCGTGACATCGTCTGGATGCGGGTTTCCAAGAAGGCGGTCGAAGCCGGCTTTACTCTCGAGCATTTCGGCACCATCCTCCACGCCAAGCTCCACAACGAGTTCGGCGCCATCGTCGACAAGGTCCAGGTCACCATCTTCACCGACGAAGAGAAGGTCAAGGAACACCTCGAAGTCGCCCGCAAGACCTGGGTCGAGCGTGACAACCGGCTTTCCGACATGAACGACGAGACCACCGAAACCTACTACTCCTGCTCACTCTGCCAGTCCTTCGCCCCGACCCATGTCTGCGTCGTGACCCCTGAGCGTCCGGGCCTCTGCGGCGCCTACAACTGGCTGGACTGCCGGGCTTCCCACGAAATCAACGAGCACGGGCCCAACCAGCCGATCGCCAAGGGCGACGTCGTCGACGAGCGCCTGGGCAAATGGAAAGGGGTTGACGAATTCGTCGCCCCGGCCTCGGGCAACGCCTTCGAGTCCTTTTCGGCTTACTCGATCCTGGTCGACCCGATGACCTCCTGCGGTTGCTTCGAAGCCATCGCCGCCTGCCTCTTCGCCGCCAACGGTGTGATGGTCGTCGACCGTGACTACGCCGGTGAAACCCCCTGCGGCATGGCTTTCTCGACCCTGGCCGGCTCGGTCGGCGGCGGTCTCCAGACCCCGGGTTTTGTCGGTATTTCCAAGTTCTACATCGGCAGTAAGAAGTTTATCTCGGCCGAGGGCGGCATCAAGCGCCTCTGCTGGATGCCCAAGGCTCTGAAAGAGCAGCTCAAGGATATGATCACCGCCCGCGGCGAGGAAGAAGGAGTTCCGAACCTCTACGACATGATCGCCACCGAAGAAAACGGCACCGATGAGGAGACCGTCATGGCCTTCCTGATGGAAGTCGGCCATCCCTGCCTGGAAATGCAGCAGCTGATGGAAATGATGTAAATCAAGTTTATTGTTTATATTTTTTAACTGAACACTGTCGGGACAGGGAATTCCGTGCAAGTCGGAAGCGGGCCCGCCGCTGTAACCGGGGACTGAGGACTCGAAACAAGCCACTGGGGCAACCTGGGAAGGCCGAGTCCAAGGGATGATCCGGGAGCCAGAAAACCTGACCGGCAGTGTTCCTCAACAAAGCAAGTACGAGGCGAAAGATCATGTTGGGGACAGACACAGAAAAAGGAGAAGTCTGAATGGGACTCACTGGAATTCAAATCTTCAAGTTGCTCCCCAAGACCAACTGTAAAGAGTGCGGCAGCCCGACCTGCCTGGCCTTCGCCATGGCCCTGGCCGGCGGCAAGGCGGAACTCGATAAATGCCCCTACGTCTCCGACGAAGCCAAGGCGACCCTGAGCGAGGCCTCCGCGCCCCCGATTCGCGGGGTGGTCATCGGCACCGGCGACAAAGCCAAGAAGGTTGGTGAGGAGCTGGTCTTCTATCGTCATGAAAAAACCTTCCTCAACCCGACAGCGATCGCCTGCCTGGTGACCGACGCTATGGACGACGCCGAGGTCGACGCCAAGATCGACAATCTCAACAACGTCCAGTTTGAGCGTGTCGGCCTGACCCTCGAAGCCGACCTGCTGGCCGTGCGCTGCGTCAGCGGCGATGCCGGCAAGTTTGAAGCCCTGGTCAAGAAGGCCCTCGGGGCCACTGAAAAAGGCCTGATCATCATGGCTGACGATTTCGCCGCCCTCGAAGCCGGTGCCAAGGCCGCTTCCGGCAAGGGCGCCCTGCTTTATGCCGCTACCGCCGACAACTGTGACCAGGTTGCGGCCCTGGCCAAGGAGACCGGCGCTTCCGTGGTTGCCAAGGGGGCCTCGATTGAAGAGGTTGCCGATTTCACCGGCAAGATCGTCTCCGGCGGCGTCAAGGACATCGTCATCGATGCCGGCGCCAGAGATATCAAGAGCATGTTCTACAATGACAACCAGATCCGCCGGGCCGCGCTGAAGGCGAAAAACCGTGACCTCGGTTTCCCGACCATCGACCTGGTCTGCGACATGACCGACGACCCCTACAAGGAAGCCATGCTGGCCAGCCTGGCGATCGCCAAGTACGGCGCCATCGTCGTCATGAGCGACATTGACAAGGAACGCATGCTGCCGCTGTTCGTCCAGCGCCTCAACATCTACACCGACCCGCAGCGGCCGATGGTCATGGATGAAGGCATCTACGAAATCAACAAGCCCGGCCCCGATTCGCCGGTTATCATCACCACCAACTTCGCCCTGACCTACTTTATCGTCGCGGCCGAGATCGAAGCCAGCCGGGTACCGACCTGGCTGCTGATCATGGACGTTGAAGGGATGTCGGTTCTGACCGCCTGGTCGGCCGGTAAGTTCGTCGCCGACGCGATGGCTCCGTTCGTCGTCAAAAGCGGCATCAGGGACAAAATCAACCACAACAAGATCATTATCCCCGGCTACGTGGCCCAGATCTCCGGTGAATTCCAGGAAGAGCTCGGCAGCGACTGGGAGGTGGTCATCGGCACCCGTGAAGCTTCCGACATTCCTGCTTTCCTGAAAGCGTTGTAAGGAGCGGCTCCGGAATTACCGGGCGGGCGGGGTGAGAAAATTCCCCGCCTGCCCTTTTAACTACCGAACAACCCCCATTAAGCAGAAATGCGGAGGAAAAAAATGGCATCAATTTTGACCATCCCCGAAAGCATCAATATCATGTCCAAGACCATCGGACCGGCGATCAAGGAACGTGATCCCAAACCGATTCAGAAGATGGCCATCGAGCAGGAAGAAGCCGGCGGCGACATCCAGGACCTCAACCTCGGGCCGGCGCGGAAAGCCGGTGACGAGATGATGGCCTGGCTGGTAAAAACCGTCGAAGAGGTATCTGATCTGCCCCTGGCTCTCGACACCACGAACACGGTCGCCATCGAGGCCGGCCTGAAGGCTTCCAAAACCCCGGAACGCTGCATCATCAACTCGATTTCGGCCCAGCCCCAGAGCCTCGAAGAGCGGATGCCGCTGGTCAAGAAATACGACTGCAACTTCGTCGCCCTGACCCTGAGCGAAGAGGGTATCCCGCGGGATGTCAACGAGCGCGGCATGTGCGCGGCCGAAATCTACGCCAAGGCGCTGGAGTTCGACCTGCCCTCGGAGAAGATGTTCATCGACCCGATCGTCCTGCCGGTCTGCGTCGATCCCGGTCAGGTGGCCTCGTTTCTCGAGTTCCTGCCCCTGATTCCTGATTTTGCGCCCGGCGCCAAGTCAACCTGCGGGCTTTCCAACATCTCCAACGGAACCCCGACCGAGTTGCGTCATTTCCTCAACCGGGCTTACCAGGCCATGCACATCTACCTCGGCATCTACTCCTCGATCGTCGATGCCTACGATTCCGAAATGATGGCGCTGTGCAAAGGCAAGATTCCGCAGGTGGAAGAACTCACCAAGACCCTGATGGAAGGCGGCGACGTCGATCCCAACAGCCTGGGCGTTGAACTGCAGGTTTACTACCGCAGCATCAAATGCCTCAAGGGCGAGGTCCTTTACTCCCATTCCTGGATCGAAGACCTGGTCGACAAGTACGATCCCAACTGGTACAAATAGTACCGACACTATTGCCTCACCAGGAAAAAGGCCGCACAGGTTACTGTGCGGCCTTTTTTTGTCTTCGTTCTCTTGACAAAGAACGGCAAAACAATTATTAGAGATGCAACATTAGAAAATGTTTTAGAAAATGTTCAGGTGCTCCGTCCGGAGCCTAACAGGGAACCCCGTGTGAATCGGGGACGGGCCCGCCGCTGTAACCGGGTACGAAAGCCGCTGTAAGTCACTGGCCACGAAGGTCGGGAAGACGCGGTAAGTAGATCGATCCGGAAGTCAGAAGACCTGCCTGAACACCAAGGCTGCCCCTCGTGGAAAAGGGTCGGGCCGGATACCGTCGCGGATAAAAAGGGAAATCCCCGGGTCGAAATATTTTTTCGATACCGGGGATTTTTTTTGCCCGGCCGGTCCGGGCTCAAACCCGCCGACACCAGGGAAGGCATAACCTGTTGTAACTATTCAGCTGAATTCTATCTCCCTTCTTTCAGGAGGGGGCGGGGGTGGTTTTTCTGAGCGATTTCGGAAAGATTTCGTTGTTTTTCCCAGCAAGCGGGAGCCCATAAGCATTGCAACTGTCTGAGCGTAGCGAGTTTTGCAATGCGCCCAACGGAAGTGCTCTTGGGGTGCGGGCGGAGCGAGCGTAAGGAAAAACAGAAATCTTAACGTCTAGCGAAGAAAAGCCACACCCGAACCCCGGATTTGGCTGAATAGTTACAACCTGTTTTCACAAAGCTGAAGGAGGAGTTATGAAGGAAGGATACATCATTTACGTGGTTGGCGTGGAGCCCCCGCAACCGGATGAACTGGAGAAACTGATCAAGGAAAACCATTTGGATCTTTTTGAATACCGGATCTGCGGCCATACCCCGCCTCTGCCCGGGGTCTTCAGCGCCTACCGCGAGCTCCAGAAGAAAAAGGTTTCACAGATCAGTTGCCTCTCGGTCTGCTACAACCGGGAAACGGGCGGCTACAACTTTCTTGAACAGAGCATCAACCTGGATTCGGTCGTTGATCTCGGGGCCTACTGCTCCCCCCAGGAACTGGGCAACTGATTTCAGGCCCTCTCCCATACCGTGGCTGTCACATCTTCTTATGAATTTTTATTTTCAATCTTAAAACCAGGGAGAAAAATCATGCACTGCAAAACCACCATCCTGACCATTATGCTGGCTTTCTGCTTTACTTTTTTCGGCTTGAGCCAGAGTTTGGCCATGGGACACGGCAAAGACGTGGAAAAGAAACCGGCTATCGTCCTGGCCGGGTTCGGCACCACCTACCCGAGCGCCCTGGTGGCGATAACCAATATCCAGAAAGAGGTGCAGAAGGCCTTTCCCGACAGTGTCGTCAAACTCGCCTTCACTTCGAATATCATTCGCGGCATCTGGCACCAGCGCCAGGTGGACAAGGATTACCTGAGAAAAAACCCGTCGGTACCCGCCGAGATACTTTATGTCAAGGGGCCGCTGGCCACCATCGCCGAACTCCAGGACCAGGGCTGCAAAACCATCATCGTCCAGCCGACCCACATCTATTCCGGTGAAGAATATGCCGACCTGTCCTCTTGCATCGAGGGTCTCAACACCATCAAAACCATCAAGGCCAAATACATGCCGTTCAAGAAGCTGGTCATCAGCCGGCCGCTGCTGGGTCAGTACGGAGTCGTCCACGACTACCACAAGGATATGGAAAGTGCCGCCCGGGCCATGGCCGACGATGTCGCCCTCGCGGACAAGAACAACGCCACCCTGGTCTACATGGGGCACGGCAACGAATACTTCAGTACCGGAATCTATATTGAATTCCAGCAGGTCATGCGCAAGATGTATCCCAAAACCCCGATCTTCATCGGCACGGTGGAAGGCTTTCCCGCCCTGGACGACGTGGTCGAGGGCCTGGTCCACGCCAAAACCAAAAAAATTGTGCTCAAACCGTTCATGATCGTGGCCGGCGACCATGCCAACAACGACATGGCCGGCAGTGAAAAAGACTCCTGGAAAAACGTCATCAAGGCCAGGGGCATCGAGGTAGTACCGGTCACCAAGGGCATCGGCGAGAAAAAATCGGTTGCCGAAATCTATGTCAACCACATCAGAGATTGCGCTCACGACAACGACATCCAGCTGTAAACCAGAGGCTCTGAGGCAAAATCACCCCCGCCCCCTCCTGAAAGAGGAGAGATAGAATTTAGCTGAATAGTTACAAGCAAGGAGGAGAAATGAAAAAATTAATACGCCAACTGCTTATTGTGCTGCTGGCCGGCTGCCTGGTTCTGCCCGCCGGGGCCGCCCTGGCGGTGGACAAAACGGCCGAACTTGAAAAAAAGCTGGCGGAACTCGCTTCTCAGCTGCAGGCCCTGCAGACCCAGCTTCAGGCCCAGAAAGCGGAGATTCAGACTTACAAACAGGCCATCAACCGGCATCGCCGGGATATCGAAAGCAACAACCAGCATCTCCAGGAACAGGAAAAGATCCTGAGTGAAACCCAGAAACAGCAGGAAACCTTAAGTGAAGTGGCGGAAAAGCTCAAGGTCATAAATGATCACGTCACGATCAGCGGCCTGGTCGAGGTCGAAGCCTTCAAGAGCGACGGCTATGACGGCGAGGATGAAAGCGACATCACCCTGGCCACGGTCGAACTCGGCTTCGATGTCAACCTGCAGAAGTACGTCTCCGCCCACATCCTTTTTCTCTGGGAAGAGGACGACACCGAACCGGTGGATGTTGACGAAGGCTACATCTATCTTGGCAACACCGAGTTTTTCCCGGTCTATTTCCAGGTCGGCAAGCTTTATGTGCCTTTCGGCAACTTTGAATCCAACATGATTTCCGACCCGCTGACTCTCGAGCTGGGAGAAACCCGCGAGAGCGCGGCGGTGCTGGGCTTTGAAAGCCACGGCTTCTACGGTGCGGCCTACGCCTTCAACGGAGATGTTGACGAAAAAGGGGATGACAACGAGGTCAAATGCTACGGCTTCAATGGCGGCTACGCCTTTGAAAAGGATGATTTCAGCCTCGATGTCGGGGCCGGCTGGATCAACAGCATTGCCGCCTCAGACAACCTGGCCGACATGCTGCCCGGGGAAATCGAGGATTATGTAGCAGGCTGGACAGCCCACGCCATCGTGGCCTGGAAAGGGTTTCAGATAGTCGGTGAATACCTGGCCGCAACCGATGATTTTGAAGCCGGCGAGATGGCCTGGAAAAACGGCGGGGCCGAACCCGAAGCCTGGAACCTGGAAGCGGCCTACACCTTCGCGGTGAAGGGGCACGAAACCATCTTCTCGCTGGCCTGGCAGGGCACCGACGAGGCCCTGGCTATGGAACTGCCGGAAGACCGCTACATGGGCTGCCTGAGCGTCGGCATCATCGAGGGGCTGACCTTCTCGCTGGAATATGCTCATGACGAGGACTACAGCAAGGGTGACGGCGGCACCGGTGACAACGCCGATACCGTAACCACCCAGCTGTCACTCGAATTCTGAGTTTTTCAAGGCGCCAACCTCACGTAACCAGTTCAACCTGGTTTTCTGATCCTCCAACCCCCGTTCATCGATGAGCGGCAGGGAGGGAAATCGTTCTTTGACGGCCCGGGCGAAAAAGCCCGGGCCGTTTTTTCCGTTAAGGGGCTCGGTATCGTTGCGGTCGGCAAAGAGAGCGGTATCCGTAATACCACATGAAGGCGACCGGCTTTTGAAAAGGAAACCGGCAACCGGCGGCAGGCCGGCCAGGAAACTGCGGCTGAAAGTTTCCATCTCCCGGGTCAGGTCCCGGCCGCTGGCCGGCTGCAGCAGGCGGACGGTGTTTCCGGAAACCACCTGTCTGATCGGTTGACGGGGCACCCCCAGGCCGATTTCACATTCCGGGCAGACCGGGATGAACCGCAGCCCCGCTTTCAGCCCGGCCACCGTCTCCGGGAAAAGTTCGACTCCGTTCCAGCGGCAGCGGCCAAACCCAAGACAACGGCTGACCACGATCAGGGGCCTGGAACTATCCTCTTTCGACCGGCCACACTCCATACCATCCTCCTGCCTTCCATCCGAGGCCCCGGTTGCCAGGTCATCGACTTTCTGCTAGAAACACGGGGACCATACCCCTGTCGACAACCACCGGAGCAACTGAAAAATCCATGTCCGAATCCTATCATCCCCCGCCTTTTTTTCGCAATCCCCATCTCCAGACCATCTATCCGACACTTTTACGCCGGGTTGGCGGGGTGGTTTACAAACGGGAAAGAATAGACACCCCGGATGGAGATTTCCTCGACCTTGACTGGCTTCGCCGGGGAGCGAAAAAACTGGTCATCATCAGCCACGGCCTGGAAGGAGATACGCAGCGGGCCTACGTCAAGGGCATGGCGAGAGCAGCCCGGCAACGAAACTTCGACATCCTGGCCTGGAATTTCCGCGGCTGCAGCGGGGTCCCGAATCTCAGGCCCAGGCTCTATCACAGCGGCTCCGACGATGACCTCGACACGGTAATCCGGCATGTATTCGCCCATTATGACTATCACGAAATCCGGCTGGTCGGATTCAGCATGGGGGGCAACATCAGCC
>WFRT01000112.1 GCA_015486445.1 Pseudomonadota bacterium
AAGAAAGCCGGTGTAGAGGCTGCTTTTCTGGCTTGTGGGCTGGAAGCGGGCGTAATAGAGGGCGTTGGGCGGGTAGTAGGTGTTGGTGTCGTCATCGATGTAGCGGTATCCGAGGCCCAGGAGCAGTTCGTGCCGGGCCCGGGGCGTCAGGCGGTACTGCAGGTCGAAGTCAACCGTGTCCTGGCTTTGTTTAAGGTAGTCCGCGTCCCGTTTGCTGCGGTCGTAATAGACCTGAACGGTCAGGTCGGAGCCCGGGGAAAAAATCTTTTCCCAGCGGCCCAGGAGGTTGCCTCCGGAAGGCTCGCTTTCTTCCGCCGAGGGAAAAAGGTAGGGCGGAGCCAACCCGGGCCGGGCCCCGGTCTGTTCGGAAGAGCCGTTGTAGATGTCCCCCGAAAGGGTCAGGCGGTTGTCGCCCTGGTCCCGGTCCAGGCGGAAGCCGCCCCGGCCGGAGCGGTACTTGTCGTGGGCCCGGTGGAGGCCGGGCATCCGGTGCCGGGCCGTGAAATCATTTTCTTCGAAATCCTTGCGGCTGAAATATTTTCCGTAAATTCGGTACGAAGTATATCCGTCCAGCCAGCCGCCGTAGCGGGCCGCGAAAGTTCCGCGGTCCCGGTTGCCGGCTTCGGCCTGGACCAGGCCGCCCTGGGTGTCGGCGCTTTCTTTGGTGATGATGTTGATGATGCCGTTGACCGCGTTGGTGCCCCAGAGGCTGCCGCCCGGCCCGCGAATCACCTCGATGCGGTCGATATCGGCCAGCATCAGGTCCTGCACGTCCCAGTAGACCCCGGAAAAGAGCGGCGAGTAGACGGTTCGGCCGTCGATCATTACCAGCATCTTGTTGGAGAACTGGCTGGTAAATCCCCGGGCGCTGACCGCCCACTTGTTGGCGTCGATGTGGCGCACCTGGAGGCCCGGCACCAGGCGCAGGGCTTCGGGAATACTGTTGACCCCGCTGCGCCGGATATCCTCCTGGGTGATGACCTGGATGGCGGCCGGGGTGTTCCTGATCTTTTCCGGCACCTTGGCCACCGACACGACGTCCATGTCCATGAGCTGGTCGATGGTCAACATCCCCAGGCTGTCCGGGTCGGCGGCTCCGGCCGGGCCGAAGCCTGCCGCCAGGAGGAGGATCAGGAGGGTGCTTGTCAGAACCAGTTTCATCCGGCTGGGTGTCAGATGCATGCTGGACTCCTTCCTTGTCTGGCCTTTCTTGCGGTGTTTGGTCATGGTCGAAAAAAGGCTTTCTAGTCCGCCTGGAAAATTTTTGCAAGTCCGAGGCGGCGCGCCTGGAAAAGCTTTTTCCCGGGAGACCGTTTGCCTGCGGTTATTCCAGATTGAACGATTGATTATATCTATTCGGCGGGAGGGTGCTAGAGAGATAAAATATTTCCCCCGGGAACAAAAATAGATTAGCTTCCGGAAGCTTTCCTTAATAAAGCATTGGCAATTTTTGCCAGCAATCAATTGCAAGTTTCAGCAATTTTCATGCAAGGAGATACAGATGGGGAAAAAATGTTTTTCGGTGGTTCTGTTTTTTCTGTGGCTGGCCTTTTCGCTGTTGCGGCCGGCCGGACCGGCGCACGCGGCCGGTCGGGCTTCGGGTACTATGGTCATGGAATTCGATCTCTCGTCCCACGACCCGGACAAGGAGGCCAGGCTCTGGATTCCCTACCCGCTCTCCGATGCCAATCAGCTGATTACCGACATTTCGGTAACTGGAGATTACGCCGAGGCCGCGGTTTATTCGGACCGGGTCTATTCAACCCCGATGCTTTACGCCCGTTGGCCGAAAGGGGTGCGAAGCCGCAAACTGGTTTGCCGGTTTAGGGTTTTGCGCAACGAGGTGGTGAAAAAGGCTTTCCCGGTCCGGGATGGAGCCTGGGAACGGGCCGACTACGAACTCTACCTGCAAGCCTCGAGCCGGGGGCCGGTCGATGGCGAGGTCGGGCGGCTGGCGGCCCGGATTACGGCGGGAAAGAGCCGGGTTTACGACAAGGCCCGGGCCATTTACGACTGGGTTTGCGAGAATATGTACCGCGAGCCCGGCACCCGGGGCTGCGGCGCCGGCGAGGTCTGCGCCCTGCTGCGGAAACCGGGCGGCAAGTGCACCGACATCCATTCGGTCTTCGTCGCCCTCTGCCGGGCCGCCGGAGTTCCGGCCCGGGAAATCTTCGGTCTCCGGCTGGGCCGGAAAAAGGTTGTCGATGTCACCCGGTGGCAGCATTGCTGGGCCGAGTTCTTTCTGCCCGGTTACGGCTGGGTGCCGGTTGACCCCGCCGATGTCCGCAAGCTGATGCTCAAGCACCATCTCAAGCTGGATGATCCCGAAACCCGTAAGCTGAGGCAATATTTCTGGGGAGCCTGGGATCCCTACCGGGTTCAGCTGGCGGTAGGCCGCGATTTGACCCTGAACCCGCCCCAGCAGGGCCCGGCCCTGAACACCTTCGGCTATCCCTATGCCGAAATCGGCGGCCGGGTCCTGGATGGGCTCGATCCCGACAGTTTCAAGTACAAAATTACCTGCTCTCAATAGCGGGCTGGTCCCCGGGGGAGCGGGGTTAGTCAAGGTGGGTTTTAGCGGCCGGGAGCCGTGCAACCTGTTTTTCAGGATGCGCGGCTCCCGGTTTTTTATTGGTTTGGGGTTTCCTGCTCAAGGATAATGCCCAGGTTTTCATTGCCGGCGAGGTCGCGGACCCCGGCCAGGAACCGGCGGTAGGGGGCGGCCGGCGAGGTCTTGAAAATCCCGCGTTTCTGGCGGTAGCTGCGGGTGAAGGTCAAAGTCTTGTCCCGGGGGTTTCGGACAACCTTTGCCTGCCAGCTGAAGCTGCCGGCTTTTCCCCTGATCTCCGGCGGCAGGCGGAGTGGTTTCAGGCCCCGACCGAGGTGCAGGAGCACGAGGTTGTGGAATTCATCGGGGCCGGTAACGG